>JAEUTT010000454.1 GCA_016787165.1 Bacteroidia bacterium
TTTATAACAACCGAACGTCTTCATTGCTTTCTACTAAAGGGCTAGAGTTAATAACCACATTGCCTTCGTATGCCGATGTGAATGTAAATATGTATGGCGTAGGATTTAAATTTGAAAAGTTAGATTATCGATTAAATCCTCGAAAAGGTTTTTATTTGCTAATGAATACAAGTGCTGGAACAAAAAAAATTAAACGTAATGCAAAAGTAAACCAAGAGGTGTATGATAACATAAAATTAAATTCCACACAATATAATTGCGATTTTGAAGTCGCGTTTTTTATCCCTTTTGCCAATAGAAATACTTTTAAAATAGGCAATCAATCGGGCTTTGTAAATGGAGAGAATACTTTTCAGAATGAATTGATTCGGATAGGAGGATTAAAAAGTTTGAGAGGGTTTGATGAAGAATCGATATTTGTTTCAACCTATTCTATTTTTACTTTGGAGTATAGGTTTTTATTAGAACAAAACTCGTATCTATACTTGTTTGGAGATGGCGCATGGTATGAAAATAATAATGTACAACAGTATATAAGCGATACCCCATTTGGTTTTGGTGCAGGTATAAGTTTTGAAACAAAAGCGGGTATATTTTCAATTAATTATGCTTTAGGAAAACAGTTTAACAACCCTATTCAGTTAAGAAGTGGCAAAATACATTTTGGTATTGTAAATTATTTTTAAATACCACCTCATAGACTTTCTTTAAGAGTAAATAAATCCGTAAATTAGCCTTTCATTTTTAAGGTATGGATTTTCTATTTTTAATCGTTGGAATTGTTATTGGAGCTTTTGTTATTTATTTGTTTTTAAAATCAAAAAACAATGGAATTGCAGATACTACCTCTTTGGATAATAAAATCATTGAATTAGATAAACAAAAAGCAGTGTTGGAATCAAAACTTGAAAATGCTCAAAAAGAGTATGAGCGCTTAGAGTATGATTTTAAAACTACACGTGAGCAATTAATTCATGATTCAACTAAAGAAAAAGAAAAATTAAATTCAGAGGTACATCAATTACGAACAGAATTAAATGCAGCAAATATTCGTATTGAACGTTCAATAGAAACATTTAAAGCACAAGAAGAAAAACTAACTACTTTAAAAGGAGAGTTAGAAAATGTACACAAAAAATACACTTCCGAATTTGAAATTATTGCCAGTAAAATATTAGAAGAAAAGTCTACAAAATTCACAGAACAAAACAAAAGCAATCTCGATATTATTTTAAATCCTTTAAAAGAAAAAATTAAAGATTTTGAAGAAAAAGTAGATAAAGCATATAAAGCGGAATCGGCTGAGCGAATTACGTTAAAAACAGAAATTAAAAACTTAATTGATTTAAATAAGCAAGTAAGTGAAGAAGCAAATAACTTGGCAAAAGCCTTAAAAGGGGATAACAAAAAGCAAGGTAATTGGGGTGAAGTAATTTTAGAAAAAGTGTTAGAGCGTTCAGGATTGGTAAAAGATCAGGAATATAAAACACAATTTAGCACAAGTAATGATGAAGGAAAACGAATTCAGCCTGATGTGGTAATTATGCTGCCCGATAGTAAGCATGTGGTTGTTGATTCTAAGGTTTCATTGCTTGCCTATGAAGCATTTGTGAATGCGGATTTGGATGAAGATAGAGAGCGATTGGTAAAAGAGCATATTTTGTCGATTCGTAACCATGTAAAACTATTGAGTGAAAAAAATTATCCAACATCACCAGACTTTAATACGCCAGATTTTGTATTGTTATTTATACCAATTGAATCATCTTTTAGTGTTGCTGTTCAGGCCGATCAAGAATTATTTAGTTATGCATGGGATAAAAAAATTGTAATAGTTAGTCCATCTACATTATTGGCAACACTTAGAACAATAGCATCTATATGGAAACAAGAGCGTCAAACAAAGAATGCAATTGAAATAGCCAAACAAAGTGGTGCTTTGTATGATAAGTTTGTTGGGTTTATTGATGACATGGATAAAATTGGAAAAAGTTTAGAAACATCTCGCAGTGCTTATGATGCCGCTATGAATAAACTCAAAACAGGTTCAGGAAATTTAATTAAGCGTGCGCTTGATATTGAAAAGTTAGGTGCAAAAACAACCAAACAAATATCTGCTAAGTACTTGGATGTAGATGATCAAAATCAATTAGAAGAAGATAACAGTTAAATTATAACTCTGTTCATGAAACAGAGCATACTAAATGAAAAAACGAATATTATTTTTACTTGTTGTTTTGATGTACTCGTGTGGTACAGGCTCAAAAGCTCCGAGCACCTCTAAAATTAGCACATACAAAAAAGAGGTAAATTCAATTCATCCTCAGTTTGCTGTTTTTCATGTGAACGATAGTTTGTCGGAATTGCATTATAAAATTGCAAGCAAAGAATTATTGTATACTCGACCTGATGCCATTAATTTTTCGTCCAATGTTTTAATTTCTTATCGTTTAGTAAAATCATACGATTCAAAAGATATATTGGATAGCTCTTCTGTTCGTTTGGTTGATGAAAACAATGCCAATGCAGATAAATATTTGGTAGGAAAAATAAATATCAAAGCTTTGTATACTAAAAGTTATTATTTAAAAATTACGGTAACCGATTTAAATAGGAATACAAGTGCTAGTAGTGTGATAGTGGTAGAAAAGGATAATGAACTAAATCGACAAAATTTCATTATTAAATCAAAAGAAGATGATATTCCACTATTTCGAAACTATTTGAAAATGGGCGAAGAGGTAAGTATACAGTATAAACAAAAAAAAGAAAGTTCTGTTTTTGTTAGGTATTATAATCGTGATTTTCCATTGGCGGCTCCTCCTTTTTCGTTAACAGAGCCTAAGCCTTTTCAATATAAGTCAGATAGCACGTTTGTTTTAAAAATGTCTAAAGAAGGACATTTTGATTTTACATTAAACAAAAAAGGGTTTTATCATTTTCAATTAGATACAACAAAGAGAGATGGATTAACCGTGTATAACTTTACTGATGCATTTCCTGAAGTTAAAAATGCGGATGGTATGTTATTACCATTGCGCTACATTACTTCTAGAGATGAATTTACTGCAATTGCTAATAGTGTAAATAGGAAAGCTGCTGTAGAAAAATTTTGGCTCGATTGTACTGGAAATATGGATAGAGCAAAAGAAGTAATTCGTAAATTTTATACTAGAGTGAACGATGCAAATAGCCATTTTTCTTCTTATATCGAAGGATGGAAAACAGACAGAGGTTTGATTTATTTAATATACGGTTCTCCTGGAACAATTTATCGCACTGCTAATACCGAAACATGGATTTATGGAGAAGTAAACAGCATAAATTCATTGCAATACACATTTGTTAGAGTAAATAACCCTTTTACAGAGAATGATTTTTCATTGGAACGTTCTGCTATCTATCGTCAAAGTTGGTATATGGCAGTGGATGTTTGGCGACAAGGAAGAGCATATTTGCAGGATTAACAAATAAAAAAAGGTAAAGAACAAATAAATAAGCATGCAAACAAGAAAACAAAAAACAGAAAATGATAATTTAATTTTTGGCTTACGACCAATAATTGAAGCATTAAAAGCAGGTAAGGAAATAGATAAATTGTTTGTTCAAAACGGACTAAAAAATGAACTTTTTAGTGAGTTGATGTCATTACTAAAGAAACACAATGTGGTGTATCAATATGTGCCTCTTGAAAAGCTAAACCGATTAACACAAAAAAATCATCAAGGTGTAGTAGGTTATATATCATCAATTGAATACAATAAAATTGAAAAAATATTACCTCTTGTTTTTGAAGCAGGAAAAACACCCTTGATTTTAATTTTAGATAGAATTACAGATGTTCGAAATTTTGGCGCAATAGCTCGTACTGCCGAATGTGCGGGTGTAGATGCTATTGTTATTCCTGCAAGAGGTGCAGCGCAAATAAATGCAGATGCTATTAAAACATCAACAGGTGCTTTGCACAAAATTCCGGTATGTCGAGAAGAAAACTTAAAAGATGTGATTGATTATTTAAGAGAAAGTGGATTGCAAGTAATTGCTTGTACCGAAAAAACAGAAGAAATGTATTATCAAGCAGATTACACATTGCCCGTTGCAATTATCATGGGTTCTGAGGAAGATGGTATTTCTCCCGAATATTTAAAACGTTCGGATACACATGCTAAAATCCCTTTGTTAGGTGAAATAGGTTCATTGAACGTTTCTGTTGCTACAGGTATTATTTTGTATGAAGCTGTTAAGCAACGATTAAATTAAGTATGCAGTTTTTCGAACGTAAATATTATCCTTTTTTTACACTTTTTATAGTTGTTCTTGTTTCTCGATTGCCTTTTTTGTTTGCTGGTTATGGTATCGAAGAAGATTCATGGGCAATTGCTATTTCTACCTATTT
>JAEUTT010000481.1 GCA_016787165.1 Bacteroidia bacterium
GGAAATTCCTAAAATAAATTTTCAAATTGTAGAAAGTCAAACATACTATTTTGACGAAAAATTTTGCAACAAAGAAAGAGCACCAAAACAAATAAACACTCAAAACACTCTTGAAATGTCTTTTGCTGATGCGAAAGAAGCAAATACATTCTTCGAGCAAGTAAAAGCAATTAAAGCTACATTACCACCTCCAGGTGAAGAAAAGAAAAAGGATGAAAATACTGCTTCATCAGGCTCATTATCTATATTTAATGATTCAGGAAACGAAATTTATTTAAAACAAGGTAGTGCATCCACACATATTTTGAAAAATGAAACAAAAAAATTCTCATCTGTAAAAGTTGGCGATGAAATTTATTGGAGTGATGCAAATGGGAAAAAAGGAGCAATAGCATTAAAAGTAACAACTCAAATGCTAAAAGATAGCACTATAAAATTATCAACAGGTACAAAAAAGTAATACTTTTACATTTATAATGGCAATAAAAGCAATAATAATAGATGATGAAGAAAGGGCGAGAAACACCCTTTCTTCATTACTATATGAATATTGCAAAGATATTGAAGTAGTTGACAAAGCATCTAATGTGCCCGATGGTGTTATATCTATTAACAAATATAAACCCGATGTTGTATTCCTTGACATTGAAATGCCCGAATACAATGGTTTTGAGTTGCTCGAATTTTTCAATGAAATTAATTTTGAAATCATTTTTGTAACAGCCTATAGCCAATATGCCATCAGAGCATTTGAAGTATCAGCAACCGATTATTTACTAAAACCAGTTGATATTGATGCTTTAATGAAAGCAGTTGAGAAGATTAAAATCAAGCAAAACCAAACTACGATCCAAAAGCGATTAGAGCTATTAAAAGAAAGTTTCAGCAATGAAGAAATAAAGAAAATTGCTCTTCCTATGGCTGATGGACTCTTATTTATTGAAGTAAAGGACATTATACTCCTAGAAGCCGATGGAGCATATACTACAGTTTTTCTGAAAAACGGATCAAAAATAGTGGTAAGTAAAAAATTAAAATTCTTTGAGGACATTTTAACCAACCGGCCTCAATTTTTCCGTCCTCACCGCTCCCATCTTATCAATATCAATTACATGAAAAAATATGTAAAAGGTGAAAACGAAATTATCATGGATAACCAAGCAAGTGTTTCATTATCTCGTGATTTAAAACAAAATTTCGAATCACTTCTGAAAGAATACAAGCTATTCATATAGTTACGCTTCATGAATCCAAAACACCGATTCGTGAATTCAATCACAATTATCTAGTCATAAGTTCTCATTTTTGTTTTGTTAATCAAAAAACAAACAAAATGAAAAAAACATTACTATTATTAAGTTTAATAATTTCTATTAAATCATTCTCCCAACTTATAACTGCTGGTGGAGATCATTCTCTTTCAATTTGCACAAATAATACTTTGTATGCATGGGGAGCTAATGCATCCGGCCAACTTGGCAACGGCAGTAATGCACTAAGCTATGTTCCTGTATTTATTTCTTCTGTTACAGATGCTAAAGTGGTTTCTGCATCTCGTTTACACACGTTAGTACTAAAGCAAGATAGTACGGTGTGGGCTTGTGGAGATAATACAGACGGACAGTTAGGTGATGGTACAAATACAAATAAAAATACTTTTGTACAAGTTGTAAATTTAACAGGTGTTGTAAAAATTGCTAGTTCTTATGGCACTTCATTCGCATTAAAAAATGATAGTACTGTTTGGGCTTGGGGTAATGGAACAGCAGGCCAATTAGGAAATGGATTAAATGCAAATAGCAATATTCCTGTTCAAGTAAGTAACCTAACCGGTATTATTGCAATAGGTGCTGGCGATTCTCATGCACTAGCTGTTAAATCAGATGGCACTGTATGGGCTTGGGGCTGGAATTTTTATGGACAATTAGGAATTGGAAACAATAATGACAATAACATTCCTGTTCAAGTTACGAATATTAGTAATGCTGTATCCGTTGGTGGTGGAAATGGACATTCTATTGCATTAAAAAATGATGGAACAGTTTGGTCATGGGGGATAAATACATTTGGTGAATTAGGAAATGGGAATAACACAAATACAAATACTCCCGTTCAAGTAAGCACCATTAATAGTATTACTACTATTTCATGCGGACGAAACCATTCTTTGGCCCTAAAAAATGATAGTACTGTGTGGGGTTGGGGAATCAATTCTAATGGAAGAATTGGAGATGGAACAACGAATGATACAAACATTCCTATTCAAAATTTAATGTCAAGTGTAACAGATATCTCTGCAGGATTTGATCATTCGTTGGCATTAAAAGCAAACGGAACATTGTGGGGATGGGGAAAGAATTCAACTGGTCAATTAGGAAATGGAAATAATTCATTCAACAATCCAACTCCATTGCAAGTTAATGGCTTGTGTCCACCTATTACAGAAATTAGTGAATTATCTGCTACTGAAACCATATTAATATTTCCTAATCCAACTCATTCGTTGTTAAATATTCAAATCAATGAAGCTAGTATTATTTCTATTAGTAATGTTTTAGGGCAAGAATTAATGAATAAAAGAATTCAAACGAATGAAGTAATAGATTTTTCCAATTTTGAAAATGGAATTTATTTTGTAAAAGAATTGAAGTCTGGAAGAACAATTAAATTTATCAAACAATAAAAAATAACATATGCTACTCAAAAAATCCCCAGCAAATTGCTGGGGATTTTTTTATTTTTTCTCAGGAACTTTCTCCCCTTTAGGCGGCATTGGCCCTCGTTTAAATATAATCAAACCATTTAAAAAATTTCTTAATAATTGATCTCCGCATTCTTTGTAATTTCTATGATCTGGAGTACGGTACAATGCATTTACTTCACTCTTGGTGATTTCAAAATCTACCAATTTTAATATCTTGATAACATCCTCATCTTTTAATTCAAGAGCAACTCTTAATTTTTTTAATATATCGTTATTAGATAACATATGCTCTGCTTAGTTTAAAAATTAATAATTCAATAACTCGCCAATTGCTTTTGCAACTTTACTTGCATTGGGCAACATGGTTGTTTCTAAAGTCGAATTTAAAGGAATGGCCGGTAAATTTTCTGAACCAATTACTTCTACAGCTGCATCTAATGATTCGAAACAAT
>JAEUTT010000545.1 GCA_016787165.1 Bacteroidia bacterium
TTTAAACATTAACAATGCAAACAGTAATCAAGTAATTATTTCTGTAATGGATATGCAAGGAAAAATTGTTTACAGCGAATCTGATAAAAACATATCTGCGCAATACAACAAACAAATTGATTTAACAGAGTTAGCTAAAGGCATTTACTATGTAAGATTAAACATAGGTGCCGAAGTGAAAGTAAAAAAAATAGTTATGCAATAAATTCTATAATAGAAACCCACAAAAATCAAAATAATGAAAAATAATTACAATTTTAAATCTCGGATAGTCGCAATAGTCGGCTTTTTGATGATGAATGTTGTTGCTTTTACACAAACAACATTGATAAATCCTTTAGCAGAAGGTGGCTTTGAATTGGGAGCTGATTTTACTTCTAATGGTTGGAATGTAAGTAATATTGCTAATAACCCTTGGGTAGTAGGAACAGCAGTAACAAATGGCGCTATTACAGGAAATAGCGCATACATTTCAAATGATGCAGGCGTAACTCATGCCTATACAAATACAGCAATTGCAAATAACTTTTTTTGGAGAGATGTAACAGTTCCTGCAGGTGAAACAAAAATCATTTTAAATTTTAATTGGATTTGTCAAGGAGAATCAACTTGGGATAATTGGCAAGTATTTGTGGCTCCCACTACAGTTATTCCAACTTCCACAACAATCTATCCTGGCAATGGCGCAGCGAATGTTCCAGCAGGAATAGCAGGTGCAACATTTGTAGGCAATGGTAATTTATTAGGAACTGTTCAAACAGCAACTTATATACTACCATCATCGTTGGCTGGAACAACCTTTCGCTTGATTTTTTCATGGAAAAATGATGGCTCTCTTGGAGCACAACCTCCTGCAGTAATTGATAATGTTTCATTGGTTTCACAATTACCGGGAACATTTATTTCTGTAGTAACAGGTAATTGGAACGACCCTTTAACATGGGATGCAAATGCAGTTCCTACAGCAGCAGACAATGCTATTATTGATAATGGCCATGTTGTAACAATTAATGCAGCAGGTATTGCAATAAACGATTTAGAAGTACGGGGAACATTAGGGTATGGTGCAACGCCAACAACATTTAATGTAAACGGAAATTTAACAGTAAATGTGGGTGGTTTATTTAATGTGTTTAATGCCACAACAGGAAAAACATTGATTGTTTCAAAAAACATTTTAAATAATGGAACAATAGACATCTCTGTAGGAGCTACAACGGCAGGAAATTTAACATTGAATGGCTCAACGGTTCAAACTGTATCTGGAACAGGTGTATTTAATAATGGTTTTATTAGAAATATAACTTGTTCAAATACAAATACAGCTACTCCAAATATTAATTGGGGAATGGATGTTCGTGTGGCTTATAATTTAAATATAACAGGTGCTCGTATTAATTTAGGTTCAAGCAAAATAACTTTTGGTAATAATGCAGCAGGGAATACACTAACAGCTCCAATAGGAACAGGTTTTTTACCTGGTGGTAAATTTTCAAGATGGTGGACAACAGGTGCAACAGGAACAGCAATAACAGCTGGAACAGATCCTGCGAATGTAACAAGCAGATATCCATTTATTAATGCAGCGGGACAAAACCGAGCAATGTATATTTCTCGTTCTAGTGCAACTACTACTGGGAATACAGCGGGAGAGCTAGCGGTAGTATATACAGATGGCACAGGTATGACATCAAGTTTATCAATACTTGATGGAGCTTATACTATTACAGATAGATACAACGGATATTGGAATGTAACAGATGAAGGCTCTGGTTATGTTTATGTATCAGGAACACATACTGTTGTTCCAATAGCTCAAGGTGCTTATGTTGCAGCTAATGGAAACTCGCGTGTAATGACAGACAATGCAGCGATTGCAGGAGCACATCAAAATGGAACATTAACACCGGCTGCACAACGTACAGGATTAACTACCGCTGATATTACGGTTGCAACAGGTTTATACATTGGAGCAAATATGGCTGATATTGTACAGCCATGTACAACACCAGTAGGAGGAACCACAACCGGCCCTGCAAGTGTTTGTTCAGGAGTAAACTTTACATTGAGTTTAACAGGCGCAACAACAGGTGTAACAGGCTTAACATATCAATGGCAGTCGTCATCTGATGGAGTTTCTTATAGCAATATTACAGGTGCAACAGCTACTACTTATGTTGCCAACCAAACAGCATCAACTTATTATCAATGTATAATTACGTGTACAAATGGTGGTGCTACTGATATTTCGGCTCCGTTGCAAGTAAATATGAGTAGTTTTATTAATTGTTATTGTTCGGCTAATTTAACAACCAACTCTAATGGAATAGATATTATTACAAATATGGTTTTAACCAATTCAATTGGAGCAAATTTAACACAAGCTTCCGGGGCTGTTGCTCCAAACTATGTGATGTATAATAATATTCCTTTGAACTTAATTCCATCAAGTACGAATAATACATTGGCTATTACAATGGGTACTGATGGCACTCAATGGAGTGCTGCTTGGATAGATTGGAATCAAGATGGAGTATTTTCTGCTTCAGAAAACATTGCTTTAGCTACTGTAGCAGCAGGTGGTAGTGCAACAGTAACATATACATTCACTGTTCCTGCATCTGCTACCTTGGGCAATACTCGTATGAGAGTGAGAGGTGGAAGTGATGGAGCTTATACTGCAGCTGGAGCATGTACTACTACAGCATTTGGCGAAACAGAAGATTATTTAGTAAATATTGTTGCATTGCCATCTAATCCTCCAACACCACTTCAAGATCCTACAAGCCCAACATGTGCTTCCGGAACTGATTTAACTGTTCCTGGAATTCCGGCTGTTGACGAAGCATGGTATTGGCAAACATCAGCCAATGGCACTAGTACAGCAAATCCTGTTAGTGGAGCATATACAGTGTTTTTAAATGGAACATATTATGTTAGAACATTTAACTCAATTTATGGAATATGGTCATTGAATTCTGATTCTGTAATTGTTTCAAATATTCCATTGGCGCCATTGCCTCCAACACCAACAGCGGCTGCAAGTCCGGCATGTATTAGCACCACTATTTCAGTAGCTACTGCTCCTGCCGGAACTGCTTACTTTTGGCAAGGAACAACTGTAAACGGAATAGCAATTACTGACGATGCTTCAACTCCATATACTGTAAATGCTTCAGGAACATATCATGTTTCTGCTTATGATTCATTAACATCTTGTTGGTCGAACACAAATAGTGTTGCTATTTTAATAGATACATTTATTCCTCAAGTACCGGTTGCGTCTGCTGCTGTTACAATTTGTGCTGGTGAACCTTCTGCAATTATTTCAGGAGCTGTTGCTGCATCAGGAACTCAAACAGTAAGTTTTGGGTTGAATTTAGCTTGTTTTGGACCAGCAGCAGTATACAATGCTACCATTCCTGCATTACCTGCTGGTGCAACTATTACAGGTACCCAACTAGAAATTATTAATGCAACTGCATTAGGCGGATCATTCAGAAGCGAAATGCGTGTTGCATTATCGGGTGCTATTACATTACCTGCAACACAAATTTCTGCTTTAACTTCTGCAGGTTTAATTACACCTAATCCACTATTAAATGTTGCTAATCCACCAATAGGAGGTGGAGCAATTACACTTACACTTACCGAAACATTTGATGATGGAGGAGCAGGAACACAAGATGCAAGTTATGGCGAAGTAAGGCTAATCATTACTTACACATTACCTCCTACTATTTTAAATTGGTATGATGCATCTGTTGCTGGAACATTGCAAGGAACAGGCAGCCCGTATGAAACGGTTGGTAGTCCTTATTTGCCAAATACATCTATTGCTGGCACATATACTTTTTATGCAGAAGCAGTTTCTGGTGCTTGTGTTAGCACTACAAGAAATTCGGTAAGCGTTATCATCAATGCATTACCACAAATGGTATTAAATGATTCTGTTGCTTGCGCAAATACTTCAGTTCTTTTGGATGCACATAATACGGGAAGTACTTATTTGTGGAATACAACAGATACTGCTCAAACAATTTCTGTTAATACAGATGGATTGTATTATGTTGATATAACAACAGCGCAAGGTTGTGTAGCAAGAGACAGTATGAACTTAACTATTTATTCATTACCTGTTGTTGATTTAGGCGCGGATGTTAGCTTCTGCGATGGAGACAACATTACGTTAGATGCAGGAAATACAGGAATGGATTTTGTTTGGAATACAACAGAAATTACCCAATCAATTGTTGCTAGTGTGAATGGGATGTATTCGGTTACAGTAACAAACTTAACAACATCATGCTCAAATGTTGATAGCATAATGGTTACTGTAAATCCAAATCCTGCACAAAATTTAGGAAATGATATTGCTCAGTGTGGATTATCTCCAATTTTGCTAGATGCTGGTACAGGAGATTATACGTTCTTATGGAATGACAACTCTACTAACCAAACATTATTGGTAAATACTTCCGGAACCTATTCTGTATTAGTAAACGATACTATTACAGGTTGTTTTGGAATGGATACAATTTCAATTGCAATTAATCCTTTACCTGTTGTTGATTTAGGTGTAGATTCAACTCAATGTGGAGGTGCAATTGTTTTAGATGCACAAAATACAGGAAGTACTTATTTGTGGAGTGATAACTCATCCTCTCAAACACTTGCAGCTACAGCTACAGGAACATACAGTGTAGTTGT
Organism: Bacteroidia bacterium; assembly: GCA_016787165.1. GTDB lineage: Bacteria > Bacteroidota > Bacteroidia > 2-12-FULL-35-15 > 2-12-FULL-35-15 > 2-12-FULL-35-15. The sequence continues at coordinate 4,711 of JAEUTT010000545.1, forward strand.
TACAAATGCATTTAATTGTTCAGCAATTGATTCCATAGATGTTACAATTAACTTTTTACCTGTTGTAAACTTAGGAGTAGATACAGCACAATGCGGTGGAAGTATAGTGCTTGACGCTGGTAATCCAGGGATGGATTATTTATGGAATAACAGTTCTACAAGTCAAACAATCACATTGTTTATTTCGGGGAACTATTCTGTAACGGTTACTGATACAATTACTGGATGTAGTTCAAGCGATGCAATAAACATTGTTATAGGAAGTATTCCGGTGGTTAGTTTAGGGAATGACACAACACAATGTGGTGGTGTTATTACTTTAAATGCTCAAAATACAGGATTAAATTATTTGTGGAGCACAAGTGCAACAACTCAAACAATAGTTGTAAATACAAGCGGAACGTACCATGTAACAGTAAGCAATAGCGATGGCTGTTCAACAAATGACACTATAGTAGTTACACTTCATGCACTACCAGGCGTTGGATTATTGCCGTTTAGTAATCCTATTTGTAATGATTTAACTTCATTTGTATTAACCGGAGGAAATCCTTCTGGTGGTGTGTATTCGGGGAATACTGTAGTTGGAAATAGTTTCGATCCATCTACAGCAGGTGTTGGCATTCATCCAATTACTTATACTGTAACAGATGTAAATGGTTGTTCAAATTCATCGACTCAAAATATTACCGTAAACAGTTGTGTAGGAGTTGAAGAGTATAGTGTACTTTCATCTACAATGGTTTATCCAAATCCTAGCAATGGAATGTTTACTATTGCAATAGCAAATGCAACAATTGATAACTTAATAATTTCTATTATTGATATTCAAGGCAAAGAAGTATTTGGGGTAAAAGAAACCAATGTGCATGGCGATTATAACAAACACGTTAATTTAGAGGGCTTGTCGAAAGGAATGTACTACATTAAATTAAGTACAGATAAAGAGGCAAAAATTCAAAAATTGATTGTTCAATAATGTAAATGAAACAGTAGAAGCCCGATAATTTTATCGGGCTTCTTTCTTAAATTAGTGTTTTAAATTTCAAAATTACTTCATCAATTTCTTGTTCGGTAGTATATTTTCCAATGCTAAATCGGATAGATGAATAAGCTTCATCATCAGTTAATCCCATTGCTTTTAAAACATGTGAAGGTTCAGCAGTTGCTGATGTACAAGCCGATCCCATTGCAACAGCAATGCTAGGTATTTTTGATATCAATTGTTCTGCTTTAAAGTCTTTAAAACAAATATTACTGGTGGTATATAATCTGTTTTTTGTACTGCCATTTATAAAATAATCCGAATCATCTGTTAGTTGCTGTTCAAGCTTTGTTCTTAATCTGGAAATAAGAATGGAGTTGTCCCACATTTCTGCTTTTGCAATTTCACATGCTTTTCCTAAACCTACAATTCCCGTTACATTTAAAGTGCCTGAGCGTAAGCCTCTTTCATGTCCTCCTCCATTTATTTGTGGGAATAAGCTTACACGTGGATTTTTTCTTCGAACATACAATGCTCCAACTCCTTTTGGGCCGTACATTTTATGAGCACTCATACATAGCAAGTCAATTCTATCTTCTTCTACATCCACATTTATTTTTCCAATCACCTGAGTAGTATCCGACATAAAAATACCATTGTTGTTATGCACAATTTCTGCAATTTCATGAATGGGTTGTATTACACCTGTTTCATTGTTTGCATACATTATACAGGTTAAAATGGTGTCGGGACGGATAGTGTTTTTTAGTTCATCAATATCAATTAAACCATCTTTATTTACAGATAAATAACTTACCTCTGCACCTTTTTGTTCTAATAATTGAAGTGTATCTAAAACAGCTTTGTGTTCGGTTTTGCAAGTAATTATGTGCTTACCTTTGAATTGATAATTTTCCCAAACACCTTTGATAGCAAGATTGATAGCTTCGGTAGCCCCTGATGTAAAAATAAGTTCTTGTTCAGTACAATTAATTAATTCTGCTACTTGTTTACGTGCTGTATTTACAGCATCATTGGCGAGCAAACCATAGGCATGAGTTTTACTGGAAGCATTACCAAAATTTTCAGAAAAAAAAGGCAACATTGTTTCAAGAACTCTTTTGTCTACTGGAGTTGTTGCATTATAGTCTAAATAAGTGAAAGTATCCACGCTTAATTAACTCGTTTTAAATCCTAATTTTGCTCTTACACGTTTAAGTGTTTCTCTTGCAATTATACGAGCTTTATCGGCACCAATTTGAAGTTTTGCATCTAACTCATTACGGTTGCTCATATAATAGTTGTATTGCTCGCGTTGGATTTTAAATTTATCTAAAATTAATTCGTATAGGGCTGTTTTGGCATGACCATAACCATAATTTCCTTTTAAATAATTTTCATGCATTGTAGTAATTTGTTCTGCATTTGCTATTAATTTATACAAAGCAAAAACATTGCAAGTGTCAGGATTTTTAGGTGCTTCCAATGGTGTTGCATCAGTAACAATGCTCATCACTATTTTTTTCAACTCTTTTTCTGGAAGAAAAATATTGATAAAATTATTATATGATTTACTCATTTTTTGTCCGTCAATGCCAGGTACAATCATCACTTGTTCGTCTACTCGTACTTCAGGAATAACAAAGGTTTCACCAAAACGATTGTTGAATTTTTCTGCAATATCTCTAGTCATTTCCAAATGTTGAATTTGATCTTTTCCTACTGGAACATAGTTTGCATCATATAAAATAATATCTGCAGCCATCAATACCGGATAGGTAAATAAACCTGCATTTACATCTGCTAACCGCTCCGATTTATCTTTAAATGAATGAGCGTTTGCAAGCATTGGAAACGGAGTCATACAGTTTAAATACCATGCTAATTCACATACTTCAGGTACATCACTTTGACGGTAAAAAATATTTTTGTCGGTATCAAACCCAAATGCTAACCAAGTGGCAGCAACAGCATCGGTACTCTCTTTTAAAAAATTAATATCTTTTACCGAAGTAAGTGTATGAAGGTTTGCAATAAAAAACAAGGATTGATTTCCTGCTTGTTTGCTAAGTTCAATTGCAGGCATCACGGCCCCTAAAATGTTTCCTAAATGAGGGATATTTGTGCTTTGTATCCCTGTAAGTATTCTTGCCATTGTATATGATTTTCAACAAAATTTAACATTTCAAAGATACATAAATTAAAAAATTTAGGTATTAATAATGTACCTTTGTTTGCCACAATGAATTATTTGTTAGTTATACCGCGTGTTCTCTGGAAATCAATTTTTTTGCTCAATTTTATATTGGGGCTGATAGTGCTGTATCCATTGTTTTATATTTTGTTGCTTCGTAAATCATGGTTTAAATATGCTTTTTTGTTGAAAAAGTTTTGGGCAGCTTGGATATTGCTTGTCCCTGGGATTTTTATAAAAGTACATCGAAAAATTTCAAAAAAAGAATTACCACAACCTTGTATTTATTGTGCAAATCACGTTTCGTATGTAGATATTGTTGCCAGTTATTTAATTGTTCCCAACTATTTTGTTTTCATGGGTAAAAGAGAGCTTGATAAAGCTCCTTTATTTAGAATATTTTTTAAAGAAATGAATATTTTGGTGGATAGAGGAAGCAATGTTGCATCGCATCGTGCATTTATGAGAGCAGGAAAAGATATTGATGAAGGTAGTAGCGTGTTTTTATTTCCGGAAGGAACGATATCTAGCAATGGAAAACTTAGAGGGTTTAAAAATGGAGCATTTAAATTGGCCATTGAAAAGCAAGTGCCTATTGTTCCTATTACTTTTTTAAATAATTGGAAAATATTACAAAATGGGGGCTTTTTAAAATCGTATGGCAGAAGTGGTATTTGCAAAATAGTGGTTCATGAACCTATATCAACTGTTGGCATGACTGAAAATGATTTAATATATTTGCGTACAAAAGTTCATGGAATTATTCAAGACGAACTTAACAACTACAATCATTCAAAATGAAAATAGATAACGATACAGTAGATAAAATTGCACATTTAGCGCGTTTAGAATTTGAGAATGATGCAAAATCTCAAATGATTAATGACATGAACAATATGCTTTCATTCATTGATAAGTTAAATGAGCTGGATACATCTACTGTGGAGCCTTTGATATATATTAGTGAAGAGCGCAATGTATTAAGGTCAGACGAAGTAAAACACGATATCACCCAACAAGATGCATTAAAAAATGCTCCGAAAAAAGATTCTGATTATTTTAAAGTTCCTAAGGTAATTGATAAATAAATTAGATTTTCATTAATTCATTAGAGAATGCAAAGAGTTCTCGTTCTGAAAACATATTGCCCATTAATTGAACTCCAAAAGGAAGTTTATTGCTGTGTGTGCCTAATGGCAATGAAATGGCTGGAACACCAGTTATATTTGCTTGAACGGTAAAAATATCTTCTAAGTACATCGCAATTGGGTCTTCGCCTTTTTGTCCAAATTCAAAAGCAGTTCCTGGAGTAGAAGGTAAAATAATGAAATCATAATCGTTTAAAATTTCAGTTGTTTTATTTTGAATCAGCTTGCGTACTTTTTGTCCTTTTGAATAATATGCATCATAATATCCGGCACTTAACACAAATGTTCCAAGCATAATTCTGCGTTTTACTTCTGCGCCAAAGCCTTCTGTTCTTGATTTTTTATAAGTCGATTCTAAGTCGGTAGCATTTTTACTTCTATAGCCAAAGTTAATTCCATCAAATCGTGCAAGATTAGACGATGCTTCTGCAGTAGTTAAAACATAGTAGGTTGGAACCAAATAATCTAAATAAGGAAAGTCAACTGCTTCTACTGTATGTCCCGCTAATTTTAATTTTTCAATGATTTCATAAATGCGATTTTTAATTTCAGCATCCAATCCATTTGCTTCTAAGCATTGCTTTAAGTATGCAATTTTATGCTTTTTAGATGTATTTAGTTCGTTTGAATAATTTGGAACAGGTTTAGATGAAGCAGTGCTGTCATATTCATCTTTTCCTGCCATTACTTCCATAATAATGGCTGTATCTTCTACTGTTTTAGTGATAGGGCCAATTTGATCAAAAGAGGATGCATAAGCAATAGCGCCATAACGCGAAACTCTTCCATAAGTAGGTTTTAAACCTACTACACCACAAAAAGAAGCTGGCTGACGAATAGAACCTCCTGTATCAGTTCCTAAAGCCGCAATACACATATTTGCTGCCACAGCAGCAGCAGAACCTCCCGATGAGCCACCGGGAACACAGTTAGGATTTAATGGATTTAATACATTTCCAAATGCAGAATTTTCATTGGAGCTTCCCATTGCAAATTCATCACAATTACAACGACCAATGATAATAGCATCTTCGGCAAGTAAGCGTTCAACAACAGTTGCGTTATATAATGATTCAAAGTTTTCTAAAATTTTTGATGATGCAGAAACCTTATGTCCTTTGTAGCAGATGTTGTCTTTTAAGGCAATCACCATTCCGGCTAGTTTTCCGGCTGTTTTATTTTTTATTTTTTCATCAACTTCTTTTGCTTTTTCTAAAGCCGATTGTTCAAACACTTCTAAAAAAATGTTTAATGATTTATGCTCATGAATATTTTTGATATAAGCTTGAGTAAGCGTAACGCAAGATGTTGCGTTGCTTAATAAATCAGTTTTAATTTCGCTAAAAGAATTGTAAGTCTTCACAAAAAGATAGAAGTAATGAAATGGTTATAAAACATAAAACCCCCATCAATGGGGATTTTAGAGTAAATAAAATGCTTAGTCTTTCTTATCGGTAGTAGGAGCGTTCTCTCCTTCTCCTTTTGAGGCATCTTTAAATTCTTTAACCCCTTTTCCTAATCCTTTCATTAGTTCAGGAATTTTTTTACCTCCAAAAAGTAACAACACAATGATTAAAATGATAATCATTTCTGAACCACCTAATCCAAAAATGCCTAATAAAATATTGTTTAACATGACTTTATATTTTTAAAATACCCCACAAAGATAAGAAAATATCTGTTAATTGTTCTTATATAACCAATCTTCTGGATTTAGCTTGGTTTGTCCTTTCCAAATCTCAAAATGAAGTACTGTTTTGGCATCATCGCTATCGTATAATATGCTTCCGATATTTTGTTTTGTTGTTAGTTTATCACCCACATTTACATATACTTCTTTTAGATTCGAATAAACAGAAATAAATTCACCATGTCGAACCAAAATAAATTGTCCGGCACCAGGCATATTTACAACACCTTTTACTTCACCGTCAAAAATAGCTCTAGCAATGGAACCTGTATTGGTGCAAATATCAACCCCATTATTATTTATTTCAATGTTTGGCATTAATGGGTGAGGGTGCACACCAAATTTTTCACAGATAACTCCTTTTGCTACTGGCCAAGGTAATTTTGCTTTATTACTTGCAAAACTATTGGATACTAATTGCGCTTCGGGTGTTAATACTAGCTTTTGTGGTTTTGGTTTATTATCGGCAGCGGCTTGTTTTTGAGCTTTTTCAAGCTCTTGTTCTATGATACGTTGAATCGCTTGTTGCAATTTTTGAGCATCCTGTTTCTTTTTTTCTAAATCTTTTTTAAGTTTTGATTCCTCTTGTTGAAGCTTTGAAAACACTTGCTCTTTTTCGCTTTTTTCGGAGGTTAGATTTTTTTTCTCTTCTACTTCATTGCTTAAAAGGTCGCGTTTGTCTGCTTTTTTTAGTTCAAGTTCTTTTATCTTTTCATTTAAATCGTTTTGCTTAGTAGTAATTAACTCGGCTTGTTTTTTTCTATAATCACTGTATTGTTGTAAATATTTTAAACGCATGTATGCTTGCTGAAAATCTTTAGCAGCAAACACAAACATTAACCTGCTGTAGGCATCTTGATTTTTGTAAGCATAATAAATCATTTTAGCATATTCTGCTTTTAATTTTTCTAGTTCTTTTTGAAGTTTATTGATGCTTGCATTGTTTTCTTCAATATTTTTATTTAAAATACTAAT
>JAEUTT010000561.1 GCA_016787165.1 Bacteroidia bacterium
AAAAGAATCTATAAACATTGTAATTGATCGCATTTCAGTAAAGCCTGATGATGAAGATAATGAAAATAGAATCTCCGACTCGGTTCAAACAGCTTTTTTTGAAGGGGAAGGCGAATGTACTATTGAAATTATAAATGAAGAAAATAAAAAGTCAAAAACAACTAAAAGCACTACTCGATCTTTCTCAAATAAATTTGAGTTGGATGGAATTACGTTTGAAGAACCATCGATGCACTTTTTTAGCTTTAACAATCCTGTAGGTGCTTGCAAACACTGCGAAGGCTTTGGAACCGTAATTGGCATTGATGAAAATTTGGTTATCCCAAATAAAAATTTATCGGTTTACGAAGATGCTATTGTGTGTTGGAAAGGTGATAAAATGAGTGAATGGAAAAATGTATTAATAAACAATGCACATAAATTTGATTTTCCAATTCACCGTCCGTATTATGATTTAACTGCTGATGAACGAAAATTAATTTGGTCTGGGAACAAGTATTTTGAAGGACTCACTTCATTTTTCAAGCATCTTGAAGAGCAAGCTTACAAAATACAATACCGTGTAATGCTATCGCGTTACCGAGGAAAAACAACTTGTCCTGAATGCAATGGCACTCGCTTACGTAAAGATGCATCCTATGTGAAAATTGCTGAAAAATCAATTAATGACATTGTATTAATGCCAGTAAAAGAATCTTTAAATTTTTTCAAAGAATTAAAACTAAATCCATACGACCAAGAGGTTGCTAAACGAATTTTAATTGAAATTACCAATCGTTTACAATTTTTAGTAGATGTTGGTTTGGGTTATTTAACATTGAATCGTTTATCCAATACTCTGTCTGGTGGAGAATCACAACGTATTAATTTAGCAACATCATTAGGAAGTAGCTTAGTGGGCTCCATGTACATTTTAGATGAACCAAGCATTGGCTTACATTCAAGAGATACAGAACGTTTAATAAAAGTGCTTAAATCATTGCGCGATATTGGCAATACAGTAATTGTAGTAGAACACGATGAAGAAATAATGCGTGCTGCCGATCAGCTAATTGATATAGGGCCACTAGCTGGAACTCATGGAGGAGAACTTATATTTCAAGGTAATCACACTGATTTAGAACATGAAGAAAAAAGCTTAACTGCACTTTACCTTACAGGTAAAGAAAAAATTGAATTGCCTACAAGCCGCAGGAACTGGAATCATTTTATTGAAATAAAAGGTGCAAGAGAAAATAATTTAAGAGGCATTGATGTAAAATTTCCATTAAACACCATCACTGTTGTAACGGGAGTTTCGGGTAGCGGAAAAACATCATTAGTAAAACGTGTTTTATATCCTGCATTAAAAAAAATTCATGGAGGTTATGGAGAACAAACAGGAAGTTTCGACAAATTAGGAGGAGATATCAATCGAATATCTGCCGTAGAAATGATTGATCAAAATCCTATCGGAAAATCTTCACGTTCAAACCCTGTAACATACGTTAAAGCTTATGATGAAATAAGAGCATTGTATGCCGACCAACAATTGGCAAAAAACAGGGGTTATAAACCTTCTCACTTTTCGTTTAATGTGGATGGAGGAAGATGCGAAAGTTGTGATGGAGAAGGTGAAGTAACAGTAGAAATGCAATTTATGGCCGACATTCATTTGGTTTGCGAAGCTTGCAATGGAAAGCGATTTAAACAAGATATTTTAGATATTACTTACCAAGAAAAAAATATTTCCGAAATATTAAACATGACGGTTGATGATGCTATTGATTTTTTTAGTCGCTCTGAACGTCCAACAAATACAGAAAAAAAGATTGTTCAAAAACTACTTCCTTTATCAGAAGTAGGTTTAGGGTATGTTCATTTAGGTCAATCTTCGAGCACATTAAGCGGTGGTGAAGCGCAACGTATAAAATTGGCTTCGTTTTTATCATTAGGACAAACAAGCAGTAATCCAACACTTTTTATTTTTGATGAACCTACTACCGGTTTGCACTTTCATGATATATCTAAATTATTGTATGCATTTAATGCCTTAATAAAACAAGGTCATTCGCTTATAATTATTGAGCA
>JAEUTT010000564.1 GCA_016787165.1 Bacteroidia bacterium
GGTTCCGTTACCAATAGCAATTACTTCTAAATTATATTTTGCACACAATGCTAAAACTGTTTGTTTCGAATGAAACACTTTGTTTTGTTCGTGTGGGTAGATAACTGTATCTTCTAGTAATTTCCCTTGTTTATCTAAAGCAACCACTTTACAACCTGTTCTAAATCCGGGATCAATGGCTAACATTGCTTTTTGTCCGAGTGGCGATGCCAACAACAATTCACGTAAATTATCTGCAAATACTTGAATTGCTTTTTCATCGGCCAACTCTTTAGTAAGCATGCGCATTTCGCTTTCAATAGAACTTTGCATCAATCTATCGTATGCATCCTGTGTAGCTAATTTAACTTGTTCGGAAGTGGCATGGGTAGTTTTTACAAACTGCATCTCCAAAATTTTATATGCTTCATCTTCGGGTGGAGCAATATTTATATTTAATACTTCTTCTCCTTCGCCTCTACGTATAGCTAATAAACGATGTGATGGGCAATTCATCAAAGGTTCTTCCCAATCAAAATAATCTTTAAATTTTTCTCCTATTTCTTCTTTTCCTCTTAACACTTTGCTTTTAATAGTAGCAGAGCGTTTAAATAAAGTACGAATTTTTTCACGAGCTTCAGCATTTTCATTAATCCATTCGGCAATGATATCACGTGCACCAGCCAAAGCAGCATCTGCATTTTTTACATCGTGTTCTTCTGAAATAAATTTTTCTGCTTCAGCATCCACATCCATTTTATTTTGCATAAAAATCAAATTCGCCAATGGTTCTAATCCTTTTTGACGAGCTATAGTAGCACGTGTTCTACGTTTTGGTTTGTATGGTAAATAAATATCTTCGAGAGTAGAAAGCGTTTCTGCAGCATTCAATTGTTGAATTAATTCAGGGGTTAATTTACCTTGACTTTCAATGGATTCAAAAATAGCTTCACGCCTTTTTTCTAAAGCCCTTAATCGTTCTATTTCATCACGTATCGCTGCTACTTGAACTTCATCCAAGCTTCCAGTCATTTCTTTTCGATAACGAGAAATAAAAGGGATAGTAGCACCTTCATCTAATAAACTTACAGTAGCAATTACTTGTTTTTCGGCAACATTTAATTGCAGTGCAATTTTTTTATAAAATCTATTTTCTGACATAAACAATTCATTTATATCACAAATATAAGTATACTAAAAAGGCGGAAAGGATAATATTTTAAACACTTTCAAGCAAATTGTTGATAAATTATTTTATCGCTTGAATTACATCTATTATTGATTCGTATGTATTTGCAACCACTTGTTTTAAGTCCTTTTTTTTCAACCACTTCACATCAGTAATACCTTCTTCAAGTTGAGGAACAAGTGCTGACTCATCCTTGCAAATCATTTCAAACCAATATGTTTTTTTCAACACAAGTTTTTCTTCTAGGTAATATATATGATATGTATCATTTAAAGCTTTAACAATTTTAAGTTTAGCTATACCACATTCTTCTTCCACTTCACGTATAGCAGCTTCTTCTATTTTTTCATTTTTTTCAATTTTACCTTTAGGTAAATCCCATTTACCATTTCTAAAAATAAATAGCCATTCCTCATTTCCGTTTGACACCAAACCACCTGCTGCTGCTATGTTTTTAAACAAAGAAGAAAACCAATTATACACTTGATTTTTTTTATCGCCCAAAATGTACAATTCATCTAATAATTGTTCATCCATAAATTTAGCAAACACTTTTTCAAGCATTTCTTTTGAATTCACATGCTCCAAAATAGCTGATTTATTTGCCTTATAATCACTTTTTGAATCAATTAAATAAATGCGTTTGTTACCAAAAAATACTTTTATCATTGTTTAAAATGTTAATTAAATAATGTTTGCCATTTATCAGACTTTAATATCTTTGCACACGCAAAAAACAAAAATGAGTCCAACTAAAGTTAAAGAAGAATCCGCTTTAAAAATAGCAGAATTTTTACTGCAAATTAAAGCAATTAAATTACAACCTAAT
>JAEUTT010000570.1 GCA_016787165.1 Bacteroidia bacterium
GATTTTTACTATTCTAGTTGTTTCAACGCTTTTTTCAGTTTTAAAAGTCAAAAAATACTGGCCAGCAACTAGTTCATTTAAATTATCCAATTCGATTAAATTCTCTCCAATTAAATATTCCTTCTCGGGCACTATTTTAACTAATTCCCCTAATACATTAGATAGCTGGATAGTTATTTTTTCATTCTTTTTTAGTGAAAAATTGATTCGTATATTGTTATTAAATGGATTTGGGAAAGCATTCATATTAAACTCATTACTTGAAATATCAGACATCCCAACTAAACCACTAATTTTAATGATTTTGCCACCCGTTCCAACAGCATATCCCGTTGTTCCTGGAAAACTTCCTCTATACATTCTTGTGCTTGACGCTGATTCTATAGTCCAAGAAGCACCTCCATTCGTTGTTTTGTATATTTTTGTAGTGTCGGCAGACACATCGCCTCCTATTATGTATCCATAGTTAGCATTCATAAATTTTAAGTACCCAAAATATGTTGAAGGAAAGGTTTCTTGAGTCCAAGAAGTACCTCCATTAGTTGTTTTTAAAACAATTCCTGCTCCTGTACCTAAATTCCCACCTGTTGCGTAACCTACGTTAGCATCTATAAATTGAATGTATAATAATTGTATTGTGGTACCAGTTGTTAGTTGAGTCCAAGTGGTTCCTCCATTTGTAGTCTTTATAATTTTCCCCCCATCTCCACAAGCATATCCAGTGTTTAAATCTGTAAAATGTACGCAATATAATTGTGAAGTCAATCCAGTATTTAGGGCAGTCCAAGTACTACCGGCATTGGTTGATTTTCTAATGTTACCACCTGCTCCAACTATATAAAGCTGGTTCCCATTAAATTTTGAAACATTACGAAATGCTATACCAGTTGTTCCTGAATTTAGGGTTGTCCAACTTGTTCCTCCATTAATAGTTTTTAGAACTGTAGAATTGTTTCCTACAGCGTAGCCTGTGTCTGCTGATGAAAAATAGAGGGAATATAAATCTTGGGTAGTTCCAGAAGCAAGAGTATTCCATGTTGAACCTCCATTAGAAGTTTTTAATATTTCTCCTCCCATTCCAGAAACATAACCAAGGTTATCATTCAAAAAGAAACACCCTGCCAACATAGGATTAGTAGAGCCACTAATTTGGTTTATCCATGCCTGAGCATTTGCGCCAATACTCAGCGATATCAATAAAAGCGTAGTAATTATTTTCATTGTATGTGAATTTGTAGTTTAATACAAATATATGATAAAAAGGTGAAAATCAAAATTTCAAAATACAATCAACAACATAGGCTTGCTCTTCATCACTTAGCGAGTGATACATAGGTATGCTTAAACATTTGCTATAATAGTTTTCGGCATGTGGAAAATCTCCTTTTTTATGTCCAAATTGTTGGTAATAAGGCATTAAATGTGTTGGCACATAATGTACTTGCGCAAAAATGTTGTTTTTTCTAAGGTGTTCGTATAGTCCTAATCTGTTTTCAACTTGAATAACATACAAGTGATAAGCATTTCCTTCAAATGAAATAGGAGTGATAATGGGACTGTTTGCAAAAGCATTGTCGTATTGTTTTGCAAGTGTTTTTCTTCTTTGTAAATTTTCATTAGCACGAGTTAATTGCGAAATACCCAGCGCTGCTTGAAAGTCTGTCAATCGGTAATTGTATCCAAGTTCTTGCATTTCGTAGTACCAGCCGCCTTGCTCAACTTCGGATATCTTATTTTTAAATTTGTTAGCATCCTTTGTTATACCATGAGTTCGCAATAACATTAGCTTATCGTACAACTCTTTATTATTGGTTGTAATCATTCCTCCTTCACCTGTAGCAATGTGTTTTACCGGATGGAATGAAAAGATGGCTAAATCGGCAAAATTTCCATTACCACATTTTTGTTGTATGTTTTTAGAATCAATAAAATAACCACCTGGTGCATGGCAAGCATCTTCTATAATCCAACAACCAAATTCATCTGCCAGCTTTCTGAATGCTTCTAAGTCAACCGTATTTCCTGCAAAGTCAACAGGTATGATGCCTTGAAAATAGCCTTTAGGATGTTTTTCTAATAAAGCTCTTACCTTGTGTATATCAAGCAAAAATGTGTCTGGGTCAATGTCGGCAAAATAGACTTCACCACCACAGTATCTTACACAGTTTGCTGATGCAGCAAATGTGATGGGTGTAGTTATTACTTTTGAATTTTCAGTAACATTTAATGCCATTGCACATAAATGCAATGCAGCTGTTCCATTTGATAGGGCTACTGCATATTTTGCTCCTACATATTCGGCAAATTTTGTTTCAAATTCAGCAATTGTTGGCCCTTGTGTTAAAAAATCAGATTTTAAAACAGTAACCATTGCTTCTATATCAGCATCTGTTATGGTTTGTTTTCCGTAAGGTATTGTTTTGTTATTCATGTTTTAAAATTTTTAACCACATAGAAGCATAGTCATTGTATATTAATTGGGACTTAATCAATTATTAATGAAGCTATGTATTAAAAAGTTAAACACTAAAATTAGCATCAACATGCTCTTTAATGAGTGTTCTTAATTCATTTACATTTACCCATTCTTTGTTTTCTCCAGAATTATATTGAAAACCTTGAGGTACTAATTTTGCTCCAAAATGTTTGATATATTCTTGTAAGTTAAAGTTAGGCACTTGTGGTAAAATAGCATAGTATTTTCCTAAATCGTAGGTAGTAAATGAGTCGGATGATGTAATCATTTCTTCATGTACTTTTTCTCCCGGTCGGATGCCTACAATTTCTTGTTTAGCTTCTGGGGCAATTGCTGTTGCTACATCTGTAATTTTGTAGGAAGGTATTTTAGGTACAAAAATTTCTCCTCCCCAAGCTACTTCTAAAGCAT
>JAEUTT010000061.1 GCA_016787165.1 Bacteroidia bacterium
CGTTACACATTTGATTAGTGTTACTTGTACTGGCTTGTCGGCACCAGGTATTGATGCTGATATAATAGAACAATTAAATTTACCCAGAGATATTTATCGTACTTCAGTTAATTTTTTAGGATGCAATGCCGTGTTTCATGCGCTAAAAATAGCAGATATGATTTGTAAAACGGATGCTCATGCAAAGGTTTTAGTTGTGAGTGTTGAGTTATGTACCTTGCATTTTCAAGCAAAAAACAATCATGATAATTTATTATCGAATACAATTTTTGGTGATGGAGCAGCAGCTCTTATTGTTACCCCTGATACTTTTAAAAGTAAAGGGTTAACATTGTCGGGGTTTTATTCTTTACTATTAAATAAAGGAAAAGAGTTGATGGGATGGAATATTACATCTCAAAATTTTGAAATGATATTAAGTGCTAAAATTCCTGATTTTATTGGAGATGAAGTGAATGATATTGTGAAAAATGCTGCACAAAAAAATGGAATTCAAAAAATTGATAAATGGGCAATTCATCCTGGTGGGAAAAAAATTATTGATAGCATTAAGGCTCAATTATCTTTAAGTTCAAATGATGTTGCCGCTTCTTATAAAGTGTTAAGTAATTACGGAAATATGTCTTCGCCAACTATTTTATTTGTATTAAAGGAGTTAATGAATACTGCTCAAACAGGCGAAACTATTTTTGCAATAGGATTTGGTCCAGGCTTAAGTATTGAAACTGCTTTTTTAAACTATGAGTAAATTTTCAAAACGCTCAACCGAACTAGAGTTGCTGGATGCTCCAAACATTCCACAAAAATTATTGTTTCAAAATCTTTCAGAGCTTGATTTTATTAATCGAACACTTGGTGGGCATTCAATCACTATTTCGGGAATCAAAAAATTAGTTGTTGATAAGCAAAAACATTATAAGGTTGTAGATATTGGTTGTGGAAGTGGTGAATCAATGATATACATTACCAAGTGGGCAAAAAAAAATGGCTATAAGGTTTCTATTGTTGGAGTAGATATGAATGTTGATTGCATAGAATATGCGAAAAAAGCGTGTGTTCAATTTTCTGAAATAGCCACTGTTGTAGCGGATTATAAAAATTATTTAACCACAAATACAGATATAGACATTATTCATTGCTCACTTTTTTGTCACCATTTAACAGATGATGAATTAGTAGAATTGTTTGATTATATGAACAAGAATACACGCATTGGTTTTGTGATAAACGATTTACACCGACATTGGTTGGCATACTATAGTATTTGGTTTTTAACACGATTATTGAATGGTTCATCTTTAGTTAAAAATGATGCTCCATTATCGGTATGGAGAGGATTTTCGAAAAGTGAATTAACTCATTATTTGGTACAATCAGGAGTGAAAAAATATTTTGTAAAATGGAAATGGGCATTTCGATTTTTGATTGTCCATCAAAAATAAATTTACTTTTTATTTACTAGGTATACACCCAATAAAATTACTCCTATCCAAATAAAGTGAAGAGCTAAAATTGTTTCTCCATCCACAATCCCCCATCCCATTGCTACTATAGGAATAAGATATGTAACCGATGATGCAAAAAGTGCATTGGTGTTTTTTATGAGTACATTAAAAATAATTACAGAAATAGCGGTTCCAAAAATTGCTAAAATGCTAATATAGCCTAAGCTTTGAAAAGCCATCGCATTTGTTTGAATATCTGTAATAAAATCGGTAAATGAAAATAAATATATTCCAGCAAACGGACCAATTAATAGCATTGCCCATACGGTTGCTGTAATAGAATTAATCCCACCTAATTCTTTTTTTATAATATTTACACTTAGTGCATAACAAAGCGTAGCCAATACAACATAAATTCCAAAAAGAAGATTGTTGTTCATGTCTTCACTTTTTCCTGCCATCAATAAGCCAATAGCACCAATGAATCCAATAAAAATGCCTATTGCATTTACTAATTTGGTTTTTGCTTTAAAAAGTAAAATTCCTAAAAGAAGTGTAAATAATGGTGTTAAGGAATTTAACATTCCGGTTAATGAGCTACTTATTCCTGTTTCGGCTTTTGTAAACAAAAAGGCTGGAATAAAATTTCCTAAT
>JAEUTT010000104.1 GCA_016787165.1 Bacteroidia bacterium
TTGAAACTTATTTTTCTTTTAGAACCTTCCGTTTTATTTATTACAGGTAATTCAATAGGCTGAGTAGTAGTAACAGTAGTTGATCCTAACTGTTTTTCTTCTAATTCTTTCTTATCTCTATATTCGGTATAATTTCCAGGAAAATCTCTAACTACTCCAGCTCCTTCAAAAACAAAAAGGTGGTCTACCATTTTATCCATAAAATAACGATCATGTGTTACAATTAATACACAACCTTGAAAAGCAGTTAAAAAATCTTCTAAAACACTTAATGTAACAATGTCCAAATCATTTGTAGGCTCATCCAAAATTAAAAAATTGGGATTTTTAATTAAAATGGTCATCAAATACAAACGTCTTCTTTCGCCACCACTCAGCTTTGAAACCATGCTATATTGAACATCGGGAGGAAACAAAAATTTAGTCAGTAATCCTGATGCTGACAATTTAGTTCCATCTGCAAGAGGAATAAATTCAGCAATATCTTTTACCACTTCTATTACACGCTTATCTTCGTTTAATTTTAATCCTTCTTGAGAATAATATCCAAACACAATTGTTTCACCTGTTTGAATATCTCCGGAATCGGGCTTTTCCAAACCCATAATCATATTTAAAAAAGTAGATTTCCCAACACCATTTTTTCCTATTACACCAATTTTTTCTCCTTTTTTAAAGATGTAAGAAAATTCGTTTACAATTTTTGTATCACCAAATGCTTTTTTAATTTTTACAAATTCTAAAATTTTACCACCAATACGACTCATCTTCACACCAAGCTCCAGCTTGGTTTCCGTTTTTCCGCTAAATGCTTTGTCTTTTGTATCTTCAAAAGCATTCAATCGCGATTTTGATTTAGTACCACGTGCTTTAGGCATTTTTCTTACCCACTCTAACTCTCTTCTAAATAAGTTTTTAGCTTTATCTATTTCTGAACTTTCAATTGATTCTCTTTCAGCTTTCTTTTCTACATAATATTGGAAGTTGCCTTTGTAGGTATATAGTTTTGTATTATCAATTTCAATTATTTCGGTACAAACACTATCTAAAAAATATCTATCATGTGTTACTAGCAACAAGGTTAAATTCAATGATACTAAATAATTCTCTAACCATTCAATCATCTCTACATCCAAGTGATTGGTAGGTTCATCTAAAATTAAAAGGTGAGGTTCATCAATTAAAACCTTTGCTAATGCTACTCGTTTTTTTTGTCCACCCGAAAGCATTGATATTTTCTTATCTAAAAACGCAATTTTTAATCGTTGTAATACTTCTTTTACTTTACTATCCGTATCCCAAGCATTTAGCTCATCAATCTTTGCAGTACATAGTTCTAAGCGTTTTTGTGTTTCATCATTGTAATCATTTTCAAATGCTTCAAGAGCAAGTTCATAATCACGAACTGCATTTAATGCAGGATTTCCTGTATTATAAATTGCTTCTAATACCGTACTATTTTCATCAAACAAAGGATTTTGATCTAAGTAGGTTACAGTTATATCTTTTCGAAATGTAACAGTTCCCGCGTCTGGAATTTCTTTTCCGGTAATTATTTTTAAAAGTGTAGACTTTCCTGCACCATTTTTTGCAATAAGTGCAGTCCTTTGCCCTTGATTTAAGCCAAAACTAATGGAGTCAAATAATTTTTTAGCTCCGTATGATTTAGAAACAGCTTCTACTGAAAGATAATTCACAATGATTAATTTTATTTTTTTGAGTTGGCAAATGTAATCAAATTAACTAATCCTTTGCCTTTTCATCCTTTTGAATAAAGGTATATTGAATGTTTAATGTATTTGAATCATTATTATCCGAATTTTCTTGTTCGCCACTTACATCTATCAGTTCATTTTCTTCGTCAGTTCCCCAATCGTATTTTTTTGCTTGTGGGCCTTCTTTTCTAAAATTATAAGCGGTAATAATTCCAGCAATAGAGCCTAATAAATGAGATTCCCAAGATACGCCATTAAAAATCGGAAAAATCCCCCATGTCATACTCCCATATAAAAAAGTAACAAAAAGTGAAATCGCCATTAGTTTTGTATCCTTTCTGAAAATTCCACTAAAAAAGAGAAAGCAAACAAAACCATATAAAACACCACTAGCACCAATGTGATAGGAACTTCTTGCAGCTACCCACACCCATACATTTGTCATGATGTATATCCAAAAAAACACTTTAAATGCAATGGATCGATAAAAATAAAACATGATGGTGCCGAGTAAAAACAAAGGTATCGAGTTTGAAATCAAGTGGTCTAAATTGCTATGAATTAAAGGCGCGAACGCAATACCTGTTAATCCATTTAGGGTGCGTGGAAAAATTCCATACCAAAAAAATTTAAAGTCAAAAGCTAATTCAAACAACTTAACTAGCCATAAAATAGCTACAAAAAGTAGCGGATATAAAATGCTAAAAAACAATTTTGAACTAGTGTTTCTCATTTAAGTTTAGATAAATTCAATTTTTTTAAAATCAAATTCAATTATCGTATCATCTGCAAATTTAACCTGCAACAACCCTGCACTTGAAACACCTATAATTGTAGCTTCAATCAAACTATTTTCAACTTTATAAGTTGCTAACTGATTTAACCTATACAACACTTTTAAATAGTTTGTATCAATCAAATTTTGCTTATTTGTTTTTAATTGCAAATAATTTGCTTCTATACATTCTGACAAATGAACTATGATTGTTTCTAAATCAAATTCTTTACCACAAATACGACTCAAGGAGGTGGCTTTGGGATTATTTTTAAAATAGCTCTGATTCACATTGATTCCAATCCCAACAATACT
>JAEUTT010000110.1 GCA_016787165.1 Bacteroidia bacterium
AAACATTGGCAGAGTATTTTAATTGCAACATGCGATTTGATGAAAATGCCTACCAAGATGTAGTAACCCTTTTTGCACAATATGGAAAAGAAGTAAGTCCTGTCAACCGATCGCAAGCTGAAGTACCCGAACTATGCGAAGTTATTAGAAATAAAAACGGAACAGCACCAGGAATGTGGTTTGATATAAATAATAAAATTTATGTTTCTATGCCTGGAGTACCCTACGAAATGAAAGCAATGATGACAGAACAAATTGTTCCTAAACTAACTGCTCGTTTTAAGTTACCTGCCATTTATCACAAAACAGTTTTAACACAAGGAATTGGCGAATCATATTTATCGGAAATGATTAGCGATTGGGAAGATCAACTGATTAATAAAAACATAAAATTAGCTTATTTGCCTTCACCCGGAATGGTACGATTAAGACTAAGCACTAAAGGAGAACACATAGCGGAATTGAAAAAAAATGTTGAAGAAGAAATTGATAAATTAAAACAAATTATTTCAGAATACATTTATGGCTACGAAACCTTTGGTGAAGAAAAAGAAACGCTTGAGCAAATAGTAGGGAAACTATTAAAAGAAAAAAGCAAAACTGTTTCTACGGCCGAAAGCTGTACCGGAGGGTATATATCGCATTTAATTACAAAAGTACCAGGCAGCTCCGATTATTACTCAGGCTCCGTTATTTCTTACTCCTACGAAATAAAAGAAAATGAATTGGGAGTTTCGAAAAAGATATTAGAAAGTCAAGGAGCTGTTAGCCAACCTGTAGTAGAACAAATGGCAAATGCTATCAGAAAAAAGTACAATACCGATTATTCTATTGCTGCATCGGGAATTGCCGGACCAGGAGGAGGAACTACGGAAAAACCAGTGGGAACAGTATGGATTGCAATTGCAACACCTGAAAAAGTAATTTCCGAAAAATTTTTATTTGGAAATAATCGCGAGCGAAACATTCATAAAACAGCAAATGCTGCATTAAATATGCTAAGAAAAGAGTTGGAAATGAATTAAAACTCTATTCGATAGCCGAAATAATAAAACAAACCTAATTGATATTCTTTTTGAATCATTTGCGAATCGGCATTGTATGACTCACGCAAAATATTTTGTGTATTAAAAATATTTTCTACTACCACAAAAATACTTTGAGCAGTTTTTCTTCGATTAGTTTTGTAGGATAATTTTACATCAAAACGAGAATAATCCTTTTGCTTTTTTGAAAATGCCTCATCATCATTATAAACAGCTTTCCCCAGAAGTTTTGATTTTTCTATATCGATGGGCGTGTAACGATTTCCGCCTGCTTGTGTATATTTAAAATCCAAAGCCATCGCTTTATTTTTATTTTTTCCTAATTGCAATTCATATCCTGCAAGCGCATTGGCAACAAAGTTTCCATTGTAACTAGTATTTCGGAGTACTCCTTTTTGATCTTTATATTTCGAATCATAAATAGAAGCTGTAAGTAAAAAATAAAAATGATTGCTAAAAAATTTTTCGATGGTAAACTCTACACCATAATTTTCACCTGCGCCTATATTTACAAGAGTATCTACCAAAGGAATTCCTTCCAATGCATTGCCAACATTTATCATACTAAAAGAAGAGTTCCAATTTTGCTGAACCGGAAAATCATATAAATATTGATAATAGGTTTCTAATTTAAATCGATAATTTTTAAAAAAATTATAATCATAACTCATTACCGCATGATGACTTTTACTCAACCCCAAATTTCGATTACTCTTGTAATAATTATTTGTTGTAGGAATATATGTATCATAAAAATAATAGATCGTGGGTTGCATTTGACTATGCATACCATACGCAATATTAAAATTTTGTTTTTTACTCAACTGAAAACGAGCACCTAATCGAGGTTCCAATGCTTGAGAATTATTTAGCAAAAAGTTTTGATAATGCAATCCCGAATTGATTGTTACTTTATCTGTTGGTCGAAACTGCCAATGTATAAAACCTTGAACCAAATTAGCTGTTGCTCCTTTTACATTTAAACTATATAAATATTGATTGTATTCATTTGAATATTCGTATGAATTAGCATCAAAATATATTGTTTGAAAAGTTATTCCCGATTTAATTAAATGTTTTGCATTTAGTTTTTTTGTGAGTGTATAGTTACCAATAAAATTCGCCTCTGTAGATTTATTTTTTCTATCTAAAAATTTAGATTTATCAACCGAAGAAATGGTATCAATGAAAGCATCCAACAATGTTCCTGAAGCAGACAAGGTGAATTTTCCAACTGTTTTTTCATTAAAAAAATACGTATGTGAAGCACCTGCTGCTGCCATGCTTGTTTTAAAAACCAAATCTTCTCCTTTTGAAATATAACTCCAATCCTCAGGTTTTAATTCACTATCTAATAACGACAATTTACTTGTGCCTCCAATCCCCCACAACGTAAAAATGCCACTTTTTAATGTGGGTAAATTTACTTTATAACAAACATCTTGGTAAGCAGGACTAGCAGAAACACCAAATCGAATTCCTAATTGATTAAACACTTCCAATGTAGAATATCTGTAATTTACTAAGTAAGAACTACCTTGCTTTTTTGAAATCGGGCCTTCAGCACCAAGCTCAATTCCATTAATACCAAGCTGTCCGGTAAATTCTGTTTTTTCATTATTCCCATTTCTTAACTTTAAATCAAAAACAGCAGCTGTTTTATTTCCATATTCAGCCGGAAAAGCTCCTGTTAAAAAATCGGAATTGCCCAACACATTATTATTGAGCATACTAATTGGTCCACCGGTAGCACCTTGTGCCGAAAAATGATTCGGGTTTGGAATATCCACACCTTCTAATCGCCATAAAACACCTAAAGGAGAATTTCCTCGAACAATAATATCATTTCGCGCATCATTACCACTTGAAACACCTGCATAATTGGCGACCATTTTACTAGGATCACCTCTACTGCCTGCATATCGGTTTGTTTCTTCGGCCTGAAAATTTCTGGAACTCACAGTCACCAAATCATTATTTGCTTTCGTCTTATCTGTTTCTGAAACTATTTCTACTGTTTCGGTTTGATATATTTTTTCCCTTAACTCAATTGTTAAAACAATTTCTTTAGCCGATGAAACAATAATGTTTGATATAAATGATTCTTCATATCCTAACGATGTAATTTTAATTGCTCGTCTGCCAACAGGTATTTTTTCCAATCTAAACTTACCATCTACATCTGTAACTGCCCCAATAAGTGTGTCGCTGTTTAATAAAATAATATTTGCACCAAACACAGGAGATTTTGAATCTACATCTATTACTTTTCCTCTGATAGTTTGTGTGTAGGTTTGTGCTTGCAAGAACAAGTTATTGCAAAATATAAAAAACGAAATAAGAAACACTCCCTTCATAAACCAATTGGCATGTATGTTTTTAACCATTCTTTATAAAATTTTATTCCTTATTAATAAAAAAGGCTTTGCAAAATTACTATTGTTTGCATGTAAAAATATGTTTTAATTACATTTATTAATAAATAACACAAAACATTAATATTTATACCTTTGTGCTATGAAAACGCTCACTTTTTGGCAACAATTAGGTTTAGGAATAAAAACATACATCCAAGCATTCGGTTTTGCTGTTAATAATGGATTATGGATTTACTTTATCTACCCTATTGTGCTGTCGGTGATTATGTTTTATGGAAGTTTTTCCCTGGCTTCAATTTTATCGGATGCAATAGAGCAATGGATTAGAGGTTATATCCAATTTGATGAAAGCGAAGGCTGGCTTAGTTTTTTGAGTAGTACACTACACTTTTTTTTAACCATTGCCTTAAAAATTATTTTCTTTTTTGTGTATTCTACATTTAGCAAGTACATTATTTTAATTCTTATGTCGCCCATTATGGCATTGCTGTCTGAACGGACAGAAGAAATTTTAACGGGTAAAAAATATCCATTTCATTTTGCACAATTTTTAAAAGATGTTTTGAGAGGCGTTGCAATTGCTATGCGGAATATGGTTATTGAATTTTCAATCATATTTGCTTGCTTATTCATTACTTGGATACCCATTATTGGTTGGCTATGCCCTATTCTATTGCTAATTATTTCTTATTACTATTATGGATTTTCAATGATTGATTATTGTAATGAACGAAAAAAATTGTCAATATCAAATAGCATTCACTACATCAGAAAAAATAAAGGTTTAGCAATTGGAAATGGATTTGTGTTTTCCTTTTTATTTTCATTACCATTTGTAGGAGTAATCCTTGCACCTATTTTAGCCTCTGTTGCAGCAAGCATTGCAGTTATTGAACTTGATAAAAATCAATATGTCGAAAGTTAAAATTTCTGTTGTTTCTTATTTAAATTCCAAACCTTTTATTTATGGTTTAGAAAACACCAATTTTAAAAATCAAATTGAATTACAACAAGATATTCCATCTATTTGTGCTCAAAAATTAATTAATAAAACGGTCGATATCGGTCTCATTCCTGTTGCTATACTTCCACGCTTAAAAGAACATCACATTATCAGCGATTATTGCATTGGAGCGGTAGGCAAAGTAGAATCGGTTTGTTTGTATAGCCATGTTCCTTTATCAGAAATCAATACAATTTTATTAGATTATCAATCACGAACATCAGTAGCATTGGTAAAAGTATTAGCAAAGGAGCTATGGCATATTTCACCCGAATGGAAAAATGCTGAAAAAGATTTTGAAAACACAATACAACATACCACCGCAGCAGTAATCATAGGCGACAGGACATTTGGATTAGAAAACAAGTTTCCGTTTAAATATGATTTAGCCGAAGAATGGCAAAAACTAACAGGTTTACCATTTGTATTTGCATGTTGGGTAGCCAATAAAAAACTAAGCTCTGAATTCATTGAACAATTTAATTCTTCTTTAAAAACTGGAATTGATAATATCGAAAACATTGCAGAAACAATTCAAAATCAAGAAAATTACCAAATTAACGTAAAACATTACCTGCAAAACAATATTAGTTATGTCTTAAACAAGCCAAAAAGAGAGGGATTGGAACTTTTTTTAGCATATCTAAAAAAACTAGATGAATGAGCATTTTTGTAATTAGTTATAATTCAATATATTTGTTTCTGTATCCAAACAAATATGATGTATCTATGAAGAAAGTAATTTACCTATTGTCCATTTTGCTTTTACTTTTCGCGAACACAATTGTTGCGCAAAAAAAGAATGTAATTGAAAAAAGCGAAGAACAAATTAAATTGTTCAATGCACAACAAAATTTTTATGCAGGTGAATATCAAAAAGCACTAGCTATCTACAAAGATATCCTAGCAGGAAAAGCGGGAGATGCAAATATAATGGGGCGTATTGCAGAATGCCATTTTATGCTAAAGCAATTTACTGAAGCACAAGATTTGGCTGAAAAAGCAAAAGCTATTGATGCTAAAGCTTATGATAATACGAGTCTGATTTTAGGACAACTATACCATAGAAATGAAAAATTAGATGAAGCTCTTGCCGAATATACTTTGTACAAATCCATTGTTGGTAATGGAGCAAAAGCAAAAGAAAGTGATATTGATAGATTACTTACACAAATTGCTACTGCAAAAGCAATGATAGCCTCACCTGCTGATGTTAAAATTGAAAACATGGGTGACAATATCAACTCAGAACAAGATGACAAAGCACCAATGGTTACTGCTGATGGAAAAACAATGATTTTTACATCACGTAGACCTGGAAAATCAAGCTCTCTGGACAAAGATGGGGATAATGGGTACTTTGAAGACATTTATATTTCTCGCTGGGATACATTAAAAAAAATGTGGACAGATGCCGAACTAATTCCAGGCGCTATTAATACCGAAGGGCATGATGCATGTACTAGCATTTCGCCAGATGGAAAACAGATTTATCTTTACAAGAATGATATTGATGCCGAATCAAGAGGCGGTGATATTTATGTTTCTAAAATTAGCACTTCGGGCAAGTGGGGTTCACCAAAATCAATGGGAAAACCAATAAATACAACCTATTGGGAAGGAGGAGGATGTATTTCTCCAGATGGAAAAGCATTTTACTTTATAAGTGAACGAGTTGGAGGATTAGGTCATGGCGATATTTATGTATTAAAAAAGAAAACAAAATCCGAATGGGAAAAAGCACCTGTAAACCTTGGAGCAGAAATAAATACACCAGAAGATGAAGGAGGCTTATTTTTAGCCCCTGATGGAAAAACATTATTTTTTACTTCAAAAGGGCACAACTCCATGGGAGGATACGACATTTTTAAAACAACGCTAGAAAATGGAAAATGGAGCAAGCCTGTTAATTTAGGATACCCAATTAATAGCGTAAATAATGATTTCTGCTTTTCAATGGCTGTAGATGCTAAAACAGGTTATTTTACAAGTGATAGAAAAGGGGGATTTGGTGAACGTGATATTTACAAAGTAGATTTGAGCAACTATCCTGTATTAGAAAAAGAAATGAAAACTAAAGTTCTTGACAATGGTCCTAAAATGGCTATTTTAAAAGGAACCATTTTTAATGCTACCGATGGTAGCGCATTGGAAGCTGAAGTTGTAATTTTTGATGATGCCGGACAACAAATTGGAAGCACTTCTTCTAGCCCTGAAAATGGCGAATATTTTACTACACTTTTGGCCAATAAAACCTATCAAATTAAAATTGATTTAAAAGGCTATAAAACGATAGACGAAAAAGTAGAAGTAAAAGCTGCTAAAGAGGGTGCTACAACTGTTGTAAAACACTACTTACTCTATAAAAAATAATAAAACAATCAATTTCACAAAAGCCACAAAATACAACTTGTGGCTTTTTTATTCCAAACAATGCCATCAGGAATAAAGCAAGCATCAGCTTTAGCTAAAATAGGATTGAATTTGCACATTTTTTTGCGTACTTTTGCTTGAATCCGAAAAATTGAACTATGCGCTATTTTTTTATTCTATATCCTCTTTTTTTAGTATCCATAAGTATAAAAGCCCAAGCACCTAAAAACGTAGATCCTAACGGTTATAATAAATTTTACTACGAAAACGGAAAGCTTTCAAGTGAAGGATTGATGCGCGATGGAAAACCTGACGGATATTGGAAAACATACTCCCCAAACGGCACTTTAAAATCAGAAGGGAATCGTAAAAATTTTCAACTAGATAGTACCTGGAAGTTTTATAATGAACAAGGGAAACTTGCTTTTGA
>JAEUTT010000130.1 GCA_016787165.1 Bacteroidia bacterium
AGCTATTTCATTGGTATGGTGTGTTGCTTGCAAATCCATTCCTCCACCATGTATATCAAAAGTATCTCCTAGATATTTTGAACTCATAGCAGAACATTCAATATGCCATCCAGGAAAACCCCAACCCCAAGGTGAAGGCCAACGCATAATGTGTTCCGGTTTTGCTTTTATCCAAAGCGCAAAATCCAATCGCCCTTTCTTTTCATCTTGTCCATCAAGCTCTCTTGTTCCTTCTAATAGCTCATCTAACTTTCTGTTGGTTAATTGTCCGTATGGGAATTCTTTATTATACTTTTCTACATCAAAATATACCGTTCCGTTTACTTCATAAGCATATCCTTTTGTAATAATTTCTTTTGTCATTTCTATTTGCTCACAAATATGACCTGTAGCAGTAGGTTCAATGCTTGGAGGCAGCGTATTAAATGCACGCATAACATCATGAAAACCTAAAGTATATTTTTGAACAATTTCCATTGGTTCTAACTGTTCCAATTTTGCCTTTTTTGCAAATTTATCTTCTCCTTCATCTCTATCTCCTTCTAAATGTCCTGCATCTGTAATGTTTCTAACATACCTTACCTTAAAACCTAAATGCAATAAATAACGATAAATTAAATCGAATGAAATAAATGTACGACAGTTCCCTAAATGCACATCACTATATACGGTTGGCCCACAAACATACATCCCAACCATTCCTGGGTTAATGGGAATAAACTTTTCTTTTTTACGAGAAAGTGTATTGTAAATAATTAAATCGTCTTGCATAAAATAAAAAGGACTTATGAAATATTCATAAGTCCAAAGGTATTAAGTTTTTTATAATTTTAGTCCGAAAATATTATTCTTCAATTACAGCATCACCTACGTATTTTCCATCTCTGTACACTGCAATTCTAGTTAATATACCATCAGCGTTATAATGATACACTTTACCATCAATTAATTTATTTTTGCTAAAAGTACCATCTTTAGAAATTTGTTTGTTTGAGTTGTATAATTTAAAATACCCTTCACCTGTAAACGGTTTTCCTAAATTATCTTTTTCTGTTTTTTGAACAACAATTGGCGGAGCTTCTTTTACAGCAGGTAATTTTTCTTCTGTTTTTGCAATTGGTTTTTTAGGCTCATATGTTTTTGTTTTTGCAACATCAATATTTCCACCATCAAAACTTTTCTCTGATTTTAAATCACCGTTTTCATAGTATTCTTTTAAAACACCTGACTCTTTTCCTTCAGCCCAATCACCTTCAATCATTACCTGTCCGTTTTCGTGGAAATACGTTTGTTTTCCTTCGCGCTTACCAGATGGATTAAAATTAAATTGTTGTTGAACCTGACCGTTTTCATAATACAATTTATATTCTCCTACCCAACGGTTATTTTTCCAGTTCCCTTCTTCTTTAATTTTTCCATTATCATGATACATTTTTGCATAACCATTCGGGCGGTTATTTTCGTAGGTAATAATGCTTTTCACATTTTTATTGCAATAGTATTCTTTCCATTGACCTGTTTTTTTGCTGTCAACATATTTTCCTTCCTCTACTACTTGATCATCAGCGTAGCAAGGTTTATTAAGCATACTATTGAATATTTTCCATTTTCCCTGTCTTTTACCCTGAACATCGGTAAAATTAATTGTATCCTTTCCATTTAACACAAAAGACTGTGCTATTGCTATTTTACAGGTTACAAATAACAGAATTAGTACTAATTTTCTCATTGAGTAGAGTATGTGTTTTGTAAAGTTAAGGCTAATTTAAATATAATTTTACATGATTTGCTAAAAAATTAGACTAAAAGGTTAATAGTTACGACAAATCAGGTTGTGTGTTTTACGTGAATAAAGACATTAGGTTTCAAAAAAAGTTATTTTTTTAAATTTTTAATCATATCAGCTGTAAGCGCTTGTAAATCATACTTTTTATCCCAAGCCCAGTCTTTTTGAGCATATTCATCATTAATGCTTTGAGGCCAACTATCAGCAATTTGTTGCCTGCTATCTGGTTTATAGGTAATTGTAAAATCAGGAATATGTTTTTGAATCTCCAAAGCTATTTCTTTTGGTGAAAAACTACAACCTGCTATATTATAGCTCGAACGAATTTTAACTTGCTCAGTAGGTGCTTGCATAATACCAATTGTTGCTTTTATCGCATCTTCCATGTGCATCATTGGCAATACGGTATTTTCAGACAAAAAACACTCGTATTTACCTACTTTTATTGCTTCATGAAAAATATGTACAGCATAATCAGTAGTGCCACCTCCTGGGGCCGACTTCCATCCTATTAAGCCTGGATAACGCAAACTACGCACATCCACACTATATTTGTTAAAATAATACTCACACCAACGCTCTCCTGCTTGTTTACTTATTCCATAAACAGTACTCGGTTCCATTATTGTGTATTGAGGTGTATTAATTTTGGGAGTATTAGGACCAAAAACTGCAATGGAACTTGGCCAATATACTTTTTCAATATGCTTTTCTTTTGCTAGGTCCAAAACATTAAACAAACCTTGCATATTTAAATCCCAACCAAATTTTGGCATTTTTTCGGCTGTTGCCGATAAAAGTGCTGCTAACAGATAAATTTGAGTTACTTTATGTCTTTTAACTATTTCTAGTAATGAATCTGCGTTCATTACATCTATTACCTCAAATGGACCTTCTTTAGCTTGTTCTGTTACTTTTACATCAGAAGCAATAACACTATCAATTCCGTATATCGCTCTTAAATTTTGAACCAATTCGGTTCCTATTTGACCAGATGAGCCTATGACCAATATTTTTTCACTCGTTCGCATACCGTTTGTTTAATCAAAGGCTAAATATCAAAATTAAATTCCAATTTAAAAATTTATTTTCTTGCAATTTCCAATACTAAAGCTTCTGAACCGATAAAAATTATTTTTTTCGGTGGTTTTAGTATCTTTGCCCAAATTTTAAATCCCTGACACTATGTTCTTGCATAACAGAGTTAACAAAAAGGAGCTAAAAAAACGTATTCAGGAAGAAACCATCAAGCGGATTACTGTTTCGTTTTATCGCTATGTGATTATCGACAATCCAAGTGAGCTTCGCGATAATTTATTTAAACAATGGAGTAATTTGAATATACTGGGCCGTATTTATGTGGCCCGAGAAGGTATTAATGCGCAAATGAGTGTTCCTGAAGACAACTGGGACATTTTTAAATACAATCTGCATAATGGCGAGAAATTTGCGAATATTCCTTTCAAAATTGCGGTAGAAGATGATGGAAAATCATTTTATAAGTTAACCATAAAAGTTCGAAATAAAATTGTTGCTGATGGCTTAGATGATAATGCTTTTGATGTAACCAATGTGGGAAATCACTTAACTGCAAAAGAGTTTAATGAGGCGCTCGAAAATCCTGATACGATTGTAGTAGATATGCGCAATCATTATGAAACAGAAGTGGGAAGATTTATAAATGCTATTTGTCCGGATGCCGATACCTTTAGAGAAGAATTACCAATGGTAATAGATGAGTTGAAAGATAAAAAAGATAAAAAAATATTAATGTACTGCACTGGCGGGGTTCGTTGCGAAAAAGCAAGTGCTTATTTAAAACACCATGGATTTAAAGACGTAAATCAATTACATGGTGGTATTATTGATTATGTACGACAAATAAAAGCAGAAGGTTTATCCTCTAAATTTATTGGTAAAAATTTTGTCTTTGATGAACGTGTTGGCGAACGCATTACAGATGATGTAATTGCACAGTGTCATCAGTGTGGTGCACCTTGTGATACACATGTAAATTGTGCTAATGATGATTGCCACTTACTATTTATTCAGTGTGAAAATTGTGCTGACAAAATGAACGGATGTTGTACTCCTGAATGTATGCACATTGCGTCAATGCCAGTAGAAGAGCAAAAAAAGATTAGAAGAGGAAGAAAAAAAGAAGATTCACTTTCGGTTTATAAAAGTAGATTAAGACCCAACTTAAAAGAAATTTTAGAGCAGAGTTCGAAACAAAATAATCGTTAAAACATCACTTGATCTTCGTCCATGGATTTAGAGTCTAATGCATCTCTCAATCCGTTTCCTAACAATACAAATGCTAATACCATTAACATAATGGCTATACCTGGTAAAAATGCTAAATAAGGAGCATCTCCAATAATGTAACCTCTATGAGCATTAATCATTGCACCCCAAGAAGCTGTTGGTGGTTGTGCACCAATGCCTAAAAAACTTAAACCTGCTTCAGTTAAAATAGCCGAAGCAAAGTTAGCTGCTGAAATAACAATAACAGGCCCCATTACATTAGGTAAAACATGTCGGAAAATAATTCGAATATTAGTAAACCCTAATGCACGACCAGCTTCTATAAATTCTTTTTCACGTAAACTCATCACTTGACCACGAATAACACGAGCAACTTCTACCCACATCGTTAAACCTACTGCCACAAAAACTTGCCAAAAACCTTTTCCCAAAGCTAACGTAATTGCAATCACTAACAGCAAAGTAGGAATTGACCAAACTACATTAATTATCCAAATGATAACATCATCTACTCTACCTCTGTAAAAACCTGCTAAGGCACCCATCAAAACACCTATTAAAATGGAAATAAATACAGAAATAAAACCAACAGAAAATGACACACGTGTTCCTATCATTAATCGGCTTAATAAATCTCTACCAGATGGATCGGTTCCAAGTATAAAGCTTTTTGTAAGAATATTGTTTTTTTCAAGTTCTGCTCTTAACTCAACAACACTTTTTCTAACTTTTGTATTGCTACCAAATTCATAAAACTCCATGTACCCTTCTTCCAAATTATTTTCGATTGGAGTATTGTAATTGATAGCATATAAAACATCAGCCAAATTAATTCTAATATCTGTTCCTATTCGTTTTTCATCTTCACCAGTATATTCCCTTACAATAATATCATTCCCTTCATAACGATAGCTTGTCAAAGGAATTGAGCGATAATCACTCACCTGACCGAAAATCATTTTTTCAATAAAATTTACTTTATTGGGTGGTTCATTTTTTCTTCTTAAAAGCATTTGAACCTCAAACCCTGGTGGTTTTTTAGAAAGCTCTAGTAATTGATCGTTTGCATTAGGAGTAGAATCAGGAGTAATTAAATAACCTAAAACAGCAATTACCATACATATCACTATAACTACTAAACCAAACATCGACAGCTTGTTTTTTTTCAAACGTTGCCATGCGTGATACGTAAGTGAATGTGAGTATTTATCGCCTTTTTTAGCCATTTAATTTTAAAAAGTTCGTCCCTTCCATGTGTATTTTTTGC
>JAEUTT010000140.1 GCA_016787165.1 Bacteroidia bacterium
GCAAATACAATGATCCTATTTTTGGATATAGTTCGGCTTCCTTTTATACACAAATTAGAATCCCTGCAAGTAATCCTGATTTTGGTACAAATGCAATAGCAGATTCCACGGTATTAGTACTTGTGTATGATAATACTTATATATACGGGGATACTTCATCTATTAAAACACAAAATGTAAATGTGTATCGAATGAATGCTGCAATCAGTCAGTCGGAGAATTACTATTCGAATAGCACTGTGCCAACAATTCAAGCCGATTTAGCAAATAATAAATCATTTAAACCTGCTATTACTTCTAATGATAGTGTTATGGTAAATGGTAAAAAAGAACGAGCTCAATTACGTATTCCAATGGATGTTCAATTCGGACAAACAATCATTAACAACCAAAATACAGGTGTATTATCAAGTGGTAATAATTTTCAAAACTTTTTAAAAGGCTTTTATATGACCACCGAAAATACAAATGGATTAGCAAGTGGCGATGGAAATATTTTTAAAATAAAAATAACCGATCCTAAATCACGATTATGTGTGTACTACCATTATACAGGAAAAACAATTGTTACTACTGCAAATCCTGTTCAACAAGATTCTGTTATTTGGACACAATATGATATGCCAATGAATAATGTTGCTCGTTTTTCAACGTTCAAACATGATTATACGGCTGCAAGTTCAACATTGGCTTCTCAGTTGGGTTCAAATCCGGCAGAACAAAACACAACTGTTTTTGTGCAAGCCATGTCGGGCGTAAAAACAAAAGTTACATTACCCTACTTGATGAATTGGATTGATTCTGGTGCTGTTGCTATCAACAAAGCAGAGTTACTGATAAGAGTTGATACCACATTGTCACAAATAAACAAGTATGCTACTCCAACTAATTTATTATTATTTCAAATTAATGATGATGGAACAAACAATGTGTTAATGCCCGATTTTGGAGAAGGCACAACTTACTTTGGTGGTTCTTATAACACTGGAATTGCCGATTATCGTTTTAATGTTGGTCGTTATATACAACAAATATTAACTGGAATAAAAAAGAACAATGGTTTTTATATCATTGCTCAAAATGGTGGAGTAACCGCTAATCGTATTGCGATTGGTGGTGGAAATAGTCCTGATTTTCAAATGAAATTAAAGATAACATACACAAAACTTAAATAATTATGTGTGGAATAGTAGGTTATATCGGAACAAAACAAGCGTATCCTATTTTAATGAAAGGGTTGCAACGCTTGGAATATCGTGGATACGATAGTGCCGGAGTGGCAATGATTAGCAATGAACTAAATGTATATAAATGTAAAGGAAAGGTTGCCGATTTACATGCATTTATTGCCGACAAAGATATTAGTGGTACAATTGGGATTGGTCATACACGTTGGGCAACACATGGTGTTCCTAATGATGTAAATGCTCATCCACATTATTCAGCATCAAAAAATATGGTCATGATTCACAATGGAATTATTGAGAATTACGGACCATTAAAACAAGAATTAATAAAACGCGGACACCAATTTTTAAGCGATACAGATACTGAAGTGCTTATTCATTTAATTGAAGATATTCAACAAAAAGAAAATGTTCGTTTAGGTGAAGCTGTTCGTATTGCCTTAAATCAAGTAGTTGGTGCGTATGCAATTGTGGTGCTATCAAAAGATAATCCGAATGAGTTGATTGCTGCAAAAAAAGGAAGTCCGATGGTAATTGGAATTGGGGAAGATGAGTTTTTTATTGCATCCGATGCTACACCAATTGTTGAATACACAAAAAATGTAGTGTACCTCGAAGATGAAGAAATTGCTTTTATTGAACGTGGTAAAGAGTTAAAACTTAAAACCATTAAAAACAAAGCTAAAACGCCTTATATACAAGAGTTAGAATTGAAATTAGAAGCACTTGAAAAAGGTGGTTATGATCATTTTATGCTCAAAGAAATTTATGAGCAACCTCGCTCTATTAAAGATAGTATGCGTGGAAGATTAAGCTCCGAAAAAGGTATTGTAAACCTAGGCGGCATTACCGAGTATGAGCAAAAATTTTTAAATGCAAAACGTATCATTGTGATTGCATGCGGTACTTCATGGCATGCTGGTTTAGTAGCAGAATATTTATTTGAAGATTTAGCACGAATTCCGGTGGAGGTGGAATATGCTTCCGAATTTCGTTATCGCAACCCGATTGTATACGAGGATGATGTAGTAATTGCTATATCACAATCAGGAGAAACTGCAGATACTTTAGCGGCTATTGAATTAGCAAAATCAAAAGGTGCTACTATTATTGGAATATGCAATGTAGTAGGCTCGTCTATTGCTCGTGCAACTCATGCCGGTTCATATACTCATGCCGGTCCCGAAATAGGTGTTGCGTCCACAAAAGCATTTACTGCACAAGTAACGGTTCTTACATTAATGGCATTACGTATAGCTTTTCGTAAAGGAAGTATTTCTGCTTCTCGCTTTCATGAATTATTAAGCGAATTAGAAGCAATTCCTGAAAAAATCGAACGTGTATTAAAAACAAATGACCAAATAAAATTCATTGCTGATATTTATAAAAATTCAAGCAATGCACTATACTTAGGTCGTGGATATAGCTTCCCTGTCGCTTTAGAAGGAGCATTGAAATTAAAAGAAATATCATACATACATGCCGAAGGTTATCCTGCGGCTGAAATGAAACATGGACCTATTGCATTGATTGATGAAGAAATGCCTGTTTTTGTAATTGCTACTAAAGGAACATCTTATGAAAAAGTAGTAAGTAATATTCAAGAAGTAAAAGCCCGTAAAGGAAAAATTATTGCTATTGTAACAGAAGGTGATACACAAGTAAAAGAAATGGCCGACTATACCATTGAAATTCCTGAAACAGATGAAATTCTAGTTCCATTAGTATCCGTGGTTCCATTGCAATTATTATCATATCATATTGCTGTTATGCGTGGATGCAATGTGGATCAACCTAGAAACCTTGCCAAATCAGTAACGGTAGAATAATAAATAGTTAGTAAAATCGTTTCAATTTTTAAAACGAAGATGAGATTATCCGCATTAATTTTAGTAACACTTTTTATCACAGGTTCTTTTTCTTGCAAAAAAGATAATGATAACAACGTGCCAAATACTGCTGTTGATATTTACATTTATGTAAACAATCCGAGTTTTTTTAATTTAAATGCTGTAGGTGGTTGGGTGTATATTACAGGTGGGGTTAGAGGAATTTTAGTGTATAGAAAATCAAATACCGAATTTGCTGCTTACGATAGAAACTGTACTTTTCAATCAAGCGATCCTTGTGCAACAGTAGTAGTAGATAATACCAATATTATTGCAAGAGATACTTGCTGCAATTCACGATTCTCGATGTATGATGGTTCTGTTTTGCAAGGTCCTGCAGGCTTGCCTTTAAAACCTTATGCTACAACCTTTGATGGAAATGTCTTACACATTTATAATTAATTTTTAGTTCAATCATTTTTAGTTGAACCATGTTTATGAAATCTCTTTTTAAATATATCCTCGTTTTATCGTTGTACATTCTTCCAACGGTTTCGCTTTCGCAAGAGGCGCAGAGTAAAGACAAAGCACCTGCAACTACTAAAGCGCAGCGTAAAAAGGCAAAAGAAAAATGGAAAGAGCAACGCAAGATTGAGCGAGATCAAAAGAAAACTGTTAAAGAACACCATAAACGTCTTCAAACAAAAGAAACACGAAAAAGTATGCGTAAGCAAAAGCGTAAAAGCGAAAAGCTGAGAGCAAATAAAAGAGAATTCTTTTTAATTCGATGGTTTAAGAAAAAGTAGTTTTATTTAATATCGTACTTCTTCTTGTATTTATCGTACAATGCTTTTTGCTCATTGTTTAAATCAATAGCAACACCTTTGATAAAAGCATGTTGAACGTTATTGCTTTTCATGTCAAGCGCATCACCTGTAGATATAAATAAGTTTGCATCTTTTCCGCTTTCAATACTACCTGTAGTATTATCAATGCCTAAAATTTTTGCAGTGTTTATAGTAATACTTTTTAATGCTTGTTCTTTTGTTAGTCCGTAAGCAGCAGCAGTTCCTGCCATAAAAGGCAAGTTTCGAGTACCCATTGCTTCCATATCACCTTCATTATTTAAGCAAAATAATACTTCTGCTTTTTGTAATAAAGCGGGTAATTTAAATGGCAAGTCTACGTCATCTTCGGCATAGTCGGGTAAATCATGAACACGATTAACAATTACAGATACATTGTTTTCTTTTAATAAATCTGTAATCATCCAGCTATCTTTTCCACCAACTATTACCATTTTTTTTAATGAATAGGATTTTGAAAAATAAATAGCTTCTGTAATTTCTTTTACATTGTTAGCATGAATGTATACGTTTTGAGAGCCATTAAAAATCCCTTTCATTGATTCAAAGCGCAAATTTTTTTCAGAAATATCCGATTCGTTGTGAGCTTTTGCATCGGCAAATAATTTTTTTAATTCGTTTACTTGTTTGGTGTATTCTTTGTTTTTCTCTGAAGCCCCCATTGTTTGTTCATTATCGTTCCAGCTGCGTGTTTGCATCTTTGGCCAATTAACATGAATGCCATCATCTGTTTTGTAAGCAGCATCTTCCCAATTCCAGCCATTAAGCATCATTACACTTGATGTTCCAGATACTAGTCCACCACGTGGAGTAATTTGAGCTAACAATACGCCATTTGTTCTAACTGTAGGTATTATTTTTGAATCGGTATTGTAAGCAATAATAGAACGAACATTAGGCAAGGTGCTTCCTACATCTCTAAAATCGTTGGTGGCACGAACAGCTTCAATTTCTGTTAAACCAAGTGTTGAGTTAGGAGCAATAAATGCTGGATACACATGCATTCCTTTTGCTTCAATTTTTTCGTCATAATTACTAAGCTCAATTTTTGCATTTGTAGCATCTAAAACTTCTGTTATTTTGCCATTACGAATTCCAATAATTGAATTTTGAATAACACTATCATTTCCGATATGAGCCACAGCATTTAATATAACAATGCTTTTATTTTGAGCATTGCTAAAAAGTGAAGCCGTTATTAAAAGTGTAAATATTGTTTTTTTCATCTTAATATATATTGAGTGCCTTATTAGTTAATATTTGTTATATTATTCGTGCATGTAATCATGTTCCATGCTATCGCATTCGTATAGTTTTTTTCTTTTGAAGGATGGCTTTTGTGTTTCCGAGCCGCCTTTCTTTTCTTCAATCATTTTTTGAATGATGCGTGCACGTTCTTTTTCTATTTCCATTCTTAACTTAGAATCTTCTTCATTATCGAAATAAATTTTACCATCAACAATTGTTTTTTCTGCTTTTGCGTATACAGATAGTGGGTGGTCAGACCATAAAACCAAGTCGGCATCTTTGCCTACCTTAATACTACCAACTCTGTTATCTACATGTAAAAGTTTTGCAGGATTTAATGTAACCAATTTTAATGCTTCTTCTTCCGATAATTCGCCATATTTCATTGCTTTTGCAGCTTCTTGATTTAATCTTCTTCCCATTTCAGCATCATCTGAGTTAATAGCTGTAGTAATTCCCATTTGAGTAAGCAATGCTGCATTGTATGGTATTGCATCTTTTACTTCCATTTTGTAAGCCCACCAATCGCTAAAGGTAGAAGCGCCTGCGCCATGTGTTTTCATTTTGTCGGCTACTTTGTATCCTTCTAAAATATGTGTAAAGGTATTTACTTTAAAACCCATTGAATCACCTACATGCATTAGCATGTTGATTTCGGATTGAACATAAGAGTGGCAGGTGATAAAACGTTTTTTGTTTAAAATTTCAGCCACAGCTTCCAATTCTAAATCTCTTCGGAAGGCAGGTGCTTCGCCTTTTGTTTTAGTTTGGCTGCCAAATGCTTTTTGCTTAATATCATATTCTTTCGCACGAGTAAAATAATCATAGTACACTTGCTCAACACCCATACGTGTTTGAGGGAAGCGAATAGTATTCATATCACCCCAATTACTTTGTTTCACATTTTCTCCTAGTGCAAATTTTATAAATCCATCTGCTTTATCGTATTTCATTTCTTCTGGTGTTTTTCCCCAGCGCAATTTTATTAAGGCTGATTGTCCGCCAATAGGATTTGCAGAGCCATGTAATAGTTGTGCCATGGTAACACCTCCCGATAGTTGACGATAAATATTTACATCTTCAGAATTAACTACATCCCCAATTCTTACTTCGGCACTTGATGCTTGCGTTCCTTCGTTTACTCCAGCACTTATTGCAATGTGTGAGTGTTCATCAATAATTCCAGGAGTTAAATGTTTTCCTGTTCCATCAATTACTTTTGCAAAGGCTAATTTAGGAGCACCAATGTTATCGGCAATTCTAACAATTCTTCCTTCGGTAATGTACACATCTTGATTTTTCAAAACACCTTCAGCTTCATTAGTCCAAACAGTAACATGTTTAATTAAAATTGCATCATAACGTGTTTTAAAATCTTTTACAACTTTACTGAATCCTTCTCTGTCGTCAAGTGGTTTTCCGTAAGCAGTAAAAGGATAATAAATTTCACCAAATTTAGGTTGCGTTTTTTTTGTTGAGTCTTTTTTTGTTTCGGCAACAATAGCGTTAATGTAGGTTGCAGTCCATTCAAACCAAGATCCATCAGGTGCTTGACCTTTGCCATTCATTTTTAAATCGGCATTTACATTTCCGCTTAACCTAAAAACTCCGGCAATGTCTTTTTGAGAAAAAGAAATAGATACTAAATTGCCCGTTAATGAAATGTCGGCATTTGTTTTAGCGGTATCAATTAAAACTGTTACTTTTAATTTTTCTATTTCGCCTTCAATTTTTAATTGTTTTGAATTACGATCGGTGCCATATACAAAATTGTAGAGTCCTCTGGCGTCAATTGTATTGTATTCATTAATCTTATATGGATTTCCTTGAATCCAATTTTCATAGATGATTGTTTTTTCTTCAAAAACATTTCCGGAGGTAATAATAAAGTTTGCTAACATTCCTGCTTTTAATGCTCCTGTTTTGTCAGCAATGTTGAGCATTTGTGCCGGAATGGTTGTTAATGATTTTAAAGCTTGTTTTTCGGATAAGCCAAATGAAATAGCTTTACGTAAGTTTTTATAAAAGTCTTTTTTCTCTTTAAGATCAGCAGTAGTTATTGCAAATTGTATAAAATATTTTTCGAGTGCAAATGGATTTACCGGAGCCATCTCCCAATGTTTTAGTTCTGTTAATGAAACATTTCTCGAGTCGTACACATCTTCTACATCATAAGGTAGAGGAAAGTTAATTGGAACAATTAATTTACAATTGCTAGCTT
Organism: Bacteroidia bacterium; assembly: GCA_016787165.1. Taxonomy (GTDB): domain Bacteria; phylum Bacteroidota; class Bacteroidia; order 2-12-FULL-35-15; family 2-12-FULL-35-15; genus 2-12-FULL-35-15. The sequence goes on from JAEUTT010000140.1 coordinate 7,352, forward strand.
TGATATCATCTAATCGTTGATATTCGGTACCATTGGTTTTAATGATGTAATTTGTTTTAAATTCATCAGCAATTTTATCGGCACGTAAAATGTTTAACTTATCATTTGCTTCAAAAATTTGAGGCAGTGCTTGTAGGTTATTAAATGCATCAAGAGAAATGTTGACCTCTTTTTTAGTTTTGTCTTTTTTATACCAATCAGCATCTAAATAAGTTTGGCGAAGCAATGCGATAGAGCCCATTAGCGATGATGGGTAATCTTGTGTGGAGCTTCCTTTGTCGAACGAGTACATAGCTGCCGCTTTTTCATTAATGATGGTATTGTTTTCTTTAGTATCGGCAAGTGTTACTGCTGTAGCAGCACCTCTAACAATTCCATCTTTTTGAAAGGTAAGCACTGTTCCAAAGCCTAATTTTCTCAATTCTTCGGCTTGTTTGCTATCGCTAACAAAATTTTTATGTGCTTCAAAATCAGCTTTAATAGATTGATTCCAGCCATAAGCACCTTTTATATTGCTGTTCATTTGAACACCCCAACTGTTTCCTTTTTTTATTTCGGGCATTCCATAGTTGGTGTAGGCATCAATGAATGAAGGGTAAATTGATTTCCCTTTCAAATCGATGATCACTGCTCCTTTTGGGAGATTAATTTTTGTACCTACCGCTTTTATTAAACCATCCTGAATAATTAAGGTGCCATTATCTATAGTTTGGTCGGCATCAACAATAATTTTAGCATTCACAAATGCATAGGCTACATGATTAATGTTAGTGGTGCCATTCACAGGATATGTTTCTTGGGCAAATGCATAAATAGAAGCAATAAATGCAGCAAAAAGTAAGATGTGTTTTTTCATCAGAAAATTCTTTGTTTGAACTCCAACAAAAATAGCATTTTAAATCAATAAATTATTAAAAATGGATGAGCGGTTGTATAGGAGTATTTTTATTACTTTTGTAGTGATTAAATCAAAAATCTCAAATCATGTTTAAAGCACTATTTTATACACATTTAATATCAGTAAATTTATTTTTATTGATTTACCTTGTTAAAACCATTTTGTTAGTTGCTAACAAAAATGAAGCACTAGCTAAATTCACTAAAATCAACAAAGTTCCTGAAATGATTATCAGTACCTTGTTTTTGGTTTCGGGTATTTATTTACTTACACAAATTGGCACAACTACCTTATTGATTGTTAAAATAGTAATTGTACTTGTATCCATTCCTGTTGCCATTATTGGATTTAAAAAAGGGAATAAACTACTGGCTGTTTTATCATTGCTGATGATTATTGCAGCATACGGCTTGGCTGAGATGAATAAAAAGAAAATTGATAAACAAACAGTGGATGTTGCTGTTTCAAATACAAATGATGCTAATTATGATGTAATTAAACATGGAGAATCTGTATACACAGCATATTGTCAAAACTGCCATGGAAAAGGTGGAACAAATGGTGCTGTTGGTTCTGATTTAACCACAACTCAAGCAGATGAAGCAACCAAATTAGCGCAAATTAAAAATGGTGCAGGTTCAATGCCTGGATTTAAAAATGTGTTGAACGAGCAAGAAATTATTGCCGTTGCAACGTATGTTGAAAGTTTAAAAAAGTAAATTAATATCATAAACTATTTGCAAATTGTTTGATACTTCCAAAAAGCAAGAAACGGCTGTACTTGTTGGTTTAATTAATAAAAGTCAGGATGATGAAAAAGCGACCGAATATCTTGATGAGTTGGAGTTTTTAGCCGATACTGCTGGAGCAAAAGTTTTATCTCGATTTAAACAACGCCTCGAACATCCTGATTCTAGGACTTTTGTTGGTTCTGGGAAGTTAAACGACATTCGTGTTTTTGTAAAAGAGAATGCTGTTGACATTGTTATATTTGATGATGAGCTTAGTCCTGCACAGCAACGTAATCTGGAAAAAGAAATTAAAACCGACAAAGATCAAAAAATAAAAGTACTCGATAGAACCACTTTGATTTTGGATATTTTTGCCTCACGTGCACGCACAGCACATGCAAAAACACAAGTAGAATTAGCACAATACCAATATTTGCTTCCTCGATTAGCTAAAATGTGGAGCCATCACGATAGAATTAAAGGTGGTATTGGTATGAAAGGAGCCGGAGAGAAAGAAATTGAAACCGATAGACGTATTGTTAGAGATAGGATAGCCTTGCTAAAAGAACGTTTAACCACCATTGATAAGCAAATGGAAACGCAACGTAAAAGCCGAGGAGAGTTAATTAGAGTTGCTTTAGTTGGTTATACCAATGTAGGTAAATCAACTATCATGAATATGTTGAGTAAAAGCGAAGTGTTTGCCGAAAATAAATTATTTGCAACATTAGATACTACTGTTCGAAAAGTGGTAATAGAAAATCTCCCTTTTTTACTTTCTGATACAGTAGGTTTTATTCGTAAGCTACCAACTACATTGGTAGAATCGTTTAAATCAACATTAGATGAAGTGCGTGAAGCCGATATTTTGGTTCATGTTATAGATATTTCACATGCCGGATTTGAAGATCAACTAAATGTTGTAAATCAAACTTTAGCAGATATTGGTGCAGGTGATAAACCAACTATTTTAGTGTTTAATAAAATAGATGCATTTACGTTTGAAGAAAAAGAGGATGATGATTTAACTCCAATGACTAAAAAGAATTTAAGTTTGGAGCAATTAAAAAAGTCATGGATGGGGAAGTTAAATTCACCTTGTATTTTTATTTCGGCAGCAGGTAAGCAAAATATCGAAGAGTTTAAAGCCGTTTTGTATACTCAAATTAAAGAAATGCATGAAAAGCGTTATCCTTATAATAAATTTTTATATTAGTTAAAATAAATTGTCATGATAATAATAACAGGTATTACAGGAGGAATTGGAAATTATTTATTCAATGCATTTAAACAAGCTAATGAGCATTTGTTAGGAACATATCATCAGCAAATTCCTGCCGAAAAAGGATATGAAAATTGTCATGCATTAGACATTACTAATTATAAAGAAGTAGAAAATTTTATTCAACATCATCAATCATCATTTGTGAATTTAACACTTATTAATTGTGCCGGTGTTACTCATAGTTCATTTGCACATAAAACCAATGTGGACGATTGGAATCATGTGATAAATGTTAATTTAAATGGAACATTTAATATGATACGTGCAGTGTTGCCAATTATGCGTGAACAAAATTACGGACGTATTATTAATTTATCATCCATTGTTGCACAAACAGGAGTAATGGGAACGAGTGCTTATGCTGCTTCAAAAGCCGGTTTAAATGGAATGATAAAAAGTATTGCGTTAGAAAATGCGCAAAAAGGCATTACTATTAACAATATTAATTTAGGTTATTTTAATGCAGGAATGATACATACTGTTCCGCAAGAAATGCAGGATAAAATAAAAGATAAAATTGCTTATAAGGAATTTGGAAATCCTCAAAATATATTTAATACTATTCAATACATTCGTGATACTCCTTATTTAACAGGAGCAGGTATTGACTTAAATGGTGGTTTGGTTTAAGCGTATTATTTCTTTTTAAACCTCAATCGTATATAGCTGTATATAATTGCCAGGCTTACTTTAAACATGTAGTAAATAGATGCACTTGTGTTAATGGATGATACACCGGCTTGGCGTTCTCTCATTTGTACTTGTACTTCACCCATGTTTAATTTGTTTAATGAATACAGTATGATTGCTTCCGGTTCGGGATATTCATCAGGATAGTATTCACTTACTAGTTCCAATGTTTTTTTATTGATTAATCTAAATCCGGATGTACTATCAGTAATAATAGTGCCTACTAAAAAGCGATTTAACCACTTAAAATAGTTTATTCCGAACCTTCGTAAAGGAGAAGATTGAAAGCCTTCTTTTGAAATAAAACGTGAGCCAATTACTACATCACAATTATTTTCAATAGCATGATTTACCAACTTATGAATTTCAGAAGCCGGATGTTGACCATCTCCATCAATTTGTATGGCATAATCAAACCCATTGTCCAGCGCATATTTAAAGCCTGTTTGAACAGCACCTCCAATTCCTAAATTAATAGGTAAGTTAAGTGCAATACATTTTAAGTTAGCAATAATAGATTCGGTTGCATCTTTTGAACAATCATTTACTACTATTACATCAATGCTATAGTTTTCGGGGAGTTGTGTAGTATTAATATCGTTTACAACAATAGCAATTGCTTTTTCTTCATTATAAGCCGGAACTATTGCTGCGATTTTTTTCATTTAAGTAAATTGTTTTTCACTTCTTTATGGAGAATATTCATTTTTAAAAATAACAAATTTTTACAAGTGAATAATTCTCTGCTACGCCTTCCTGATGGTAATCTCTAACGGATATTAACAACAAAACCAAATACCACACAACCATCAACCAACTATATCAATCCTTCTCTAATTAAATCATGTAAATGAATGAACCCTTTATAATTTCCATTGTCTGTTACAATTAATTGAGTGATATTGTATTGTTCTAATAATTGCATCGCATTTATTGCTAATTCCGATACGTCAATGTGTTTAGGTGTTTTATTCATAATATCAGCAGCCTTGATTGTGCTGATTGAATCAGATTTTTCTAACATTCTACGAATATCGCCATCTGTAATTACGCCTATTAGTTTATCATTGTCAACTACAGCTGTTGCGCCTAATCGTTTGGATGAAATTTCTACAATCACTGTTTTTACTGTATCGGATGATGTGACTTGTGGCTTTTGATTTTGCGCTACAATGTCACCTACTTTTAAATATAATTTTTTGCCTAATGCTCCTCCCGGATGATATTTTGCAAAATCTTTGCTTGAAAAATCTTTGTAATCTAACAAACAAACAGCCAAAGCATCTCCCATAGCAAGTTGTGCAGTAGTACTGGAAGTAGGAGCAAGGTTGTTTGGACAAGCTTCTTTTTCTACTGTGCAGTTTAAAACATAATCAGCTTGTTGTGCTAAATACGAATCGGTATTGCCAACCAATGCAATCAGTTTGTTATTTCCGCTTTTTAATAAAGGAACAAGCACTTTTATTTCGGGAGTATTTCCGCTTTTTGAAATACAAATAATAGTGTCATCTTTTTGAATGGTTCCCAAATCGCCATGAATAGCATCGGCTGCATGCATAAAAATTGCTGGCGTTCCAGTTGAATTCATAGTAGCCACAATTTTTTGAGCAATGATTGCACTTTTTCCAATACCGGTAATTACTACTCTCCCATTTGATTCATGAATCATTTTTACACAAGAAGCAAAATTTGCATCAATGTAATTTGTTAAATTTTTGATGGCATTTGCTTCGATACTGATCGTACTTTTTGCCAACTCAATTATTTTATCGATAGATTTATTCACTTCGTAGAATTTTTAATTTAAAGTAGAGAAATGTTTGAATTTGTAACAATTTTTTATTATATATTTACATTACAATTGATAAATATAATATTTAGGGGTAAAATTAGTTTTTTCAGTTGATAAAAAATAATTAATCAAAAAACAAAATTAAAAATTGATAAAAATGCTCGAGGTAGAAACAACGCTTCATGATTATTTACAAAAATTTTTCGGATTCGATAGTTTTAAAGGACAACAAGAAGCTATTATTAGTAGTGTATTAGAAGGTAAAGATACATTTGTTATCATGCCAACAGGTGGTGGAAAGTCATTGTGTTACCAATTGCCTGCTTTGGTAAGTGAAGGTACTGCCATTATCATCTCTCCATTAATAGCTTTGATGAAAAATCAAGTGGATGCTTTGCGTAATTTTGGTAATGAAGATGGAATTGCACACTTCTTAAATTCATCTTTAACAAAAGCTGAAATAACCAAGGTAAAACAAGATATAAAAGATGGCAAAACAAAGCTATTGTACGTAGCTCCTGAAAGTTTAACCAAAGAAGATAATGTTGCATTTTTTCATGAAATAAAAATTTCATTTTTTGCAATTGATGAAGCACATTGTATTTCGGAGTGGGGACATGATTTTCGTCCGGAGTACCGCAGATTACGCCCAATTATTGAACAAATAGGAAAAGTGCCGATTATTGCTTTAACTGCAACGGCAACACCTAAAGTTCAACAAGATATTCAAAAGAATTTAGGAATGACAAAGGCGAATGTTTTTAAGTCGTCTTTTAATCGTTCTAATTTATATTATGAAATTCGACCAAAACAAAATGTAATTAAAGAAGTAATTAAATACATTAAATCACAACAAGGTAAATCCGGAATTGTATATTGTTTGAGTCGTAAAAAAGTAGAAGAGTTAGCAGAAACATTGCGTGTAAATGGAGTAAAAGCTTTGCCTTACCATGCAGGTTTAGAAGCAAAAGAACG
>JAEUTT010000169.1 GCA_016787165.1 Bacteroidia bacterium
CAATGCTAATATCAACTATAAACTTGGACTTTGTTATCTAAAATCAATTTCGGAAAAAAGCAAAGCATTAAATTATTTAGAAAAAGCAGTTTTAAATACTACTACCAACTATAACGATATTGAACCACAAGAAAAAAAGGCTCCTATAAATGCTCTTTATTATTACGGACAAGCATTGCATTTTAGCTACAGATTTGACGAGGCCATTGCACATTACGAAAAATTCAAATCTTACCTCAGCAAGCAAAAAGATTTAATTGCTGATGTAAATAGGCAAATTGAAATATCAAACAATGCAAAAACATTAGTTGCTGCGCCAATTAATGTGATTATTAAAAATTTGGGCGACAGTGTAAACTCTGGCTATTCTGACCATAGTCCGGTTTTATCTGCAGATGAAAATACTTTAATTTTTACATCTCGCAGACCTGGTAGCACTGGTGGCGACAGAGCAATTGACGATCAGTTTTATGAAGATATTTATATCTCATTTCGTAAACCTGACAGCACTTGGACAACACCTGTATCTATTAGTGCCAATGTAAATACGAATACACATGAAGCAACAGTAGGTTTAACTGCCGATGGACAAACATTATTAATCTATAAAGATTCAAACGGAGGAGATATTTACTATAGCACTTTGGATGGTGAAAATTGGACCTTTCCACAAGCAATGGGTTCTGATATTAATTCACCAAACTGGGAAACGAGTGCTTGTTTAACACCAGATGGAAATACCTTGTTTTTTGTGAGCAATAGAAAAGAAGGTGGTATGGGTGGTAGAGATATTTGGAAATGCGTAAAGTTACCAAATGGAAAATGGAGTAAAGCCGTAAACTTAGGAGCGCCTATCAATACACCTTATGATGAAGAATCTCCGTTTATTCACCCTAGTGGTAATATACTATTCTTTAGTTCAAATGGTCATAAAACAATTGGTGGCTTTGACATCTTCTTCTCCACTCGTAATGAAGGTAATTGGGAAGAACCTTTAAACATTGGCTACCCAATTAATACAACAGATGATGATGTTTTTTATGTTACTTCTCCTGATGGAAAAAGAGGTTATTATGCTTCCTCCTCTCGTGCCGAAGGATTTGGAGAAAAAGATTTATACTTAATTTCTATTCCAGAAAGAAAAGAACAGCCACTTGTATTGATAAAAGGCTTTATTGTTCCTGCTGATGGTCAAAAATTACCTAACGATATTGAAATTATTGCAACCAACAATGAATCGGGTATTATTACTGGTGTGTACAAACCTTTAATGCGTGACGGAAGCTTTACAATCATCATTCCTCCTGGTAGCAATTATACACTTTCTTATCAGCAAGATGGACAAGAATTTTTCACTGAAATAATGGAAGTACCTGCTGACGCTGCTTACCAAGAAATAAACAAAGAGGTAAAACTTAAACCTGTTAATTTCGGACAAGCAATTCCGGTTAACACGAACACAAATGCTGCAGAGCAAACAAACACTTCTAAAGTGGCATACGTTACTGTAGAAGGAAGATTACTGGACGAAAACAACAAACCATTAAATGCATTAAAAGTAAATTTAATGGATGAAAATGGAAGTATTATAAAAACCACTACATCTGATGAGCTAGGATGGTTCTTCTTTAATGAATTACCTTCAAATAGAGATTATGTTGTTGGCTTAGATGAAAATGACCCACATTTTATTGGAAAAAAATCTTTTGTTGAATTTAAAGACGAAAAAGGCACTGTTTTAAAAACCAAAAATATTGGTCAAAAATATATACTTGAAAAAAATAAAACATCTGTTGCTATAAAAAATCACAAAAATGCAGTTCAACAGCCTATTAATAATACAAAACCAACAAACACGAACAATACAAAACCTATAGTTCACGAACAATTGGCATCTGTTGAAAAATTGAATTTTAAAATGAACTTTAAATACAATGTAACTCAAATTGATGAAAATGACACACCATTTAATCAATACATTGCGAACTTAATTGATTTGTATAACCAAAAAGGCACTATAAATATAAACTTGATATCAAGTGCATCAACAGTCCCAACTCGAGCATTTAAATCAAACAAAGAACTTTCTATTGCCAGATCTGAAAAAGCAAAAGAACAGCTTATTGTTGCCCTAAAAGCTAAAGGAGTAGATGAGTCTAAAATAATTTTCATTAAAATAAACTCAATTATTGATGGTCCTAAATACAATTCAGACTATTTAATCAACAGAGACTTATACGAAAAATATCAGTTTATAAAAATATCTGCTTACTAAGTATTAAAAAAGCTCTATATCCCAATATTTTAAAGAAAAAATAGTACTTTTGCTAAACAAAAAAAAGTTGCCAAATGGCAACCTTTTTTGTTTAGTATTGTTAAGCATTTATGAATCAAGAACTAAATACAACATACAAAAACAAATTGAATAGCCTAAATTGTTGTGTAATTATACCTACATATAACAATGAAAAAACAATTGAATCTGTCATAAATAGTGTTTTAGAATATTCAACCAATGTTATTGTTGTAAATGATGGTGCTACAGATGCTACTTCCAACATCTTAAAAAAATTCACCAACATAACAGTACTTGAATACTTCCCAAACAGAGGAAAAGGAATAGCATTACGAACAGGAATTAAATATGCTCAAGAAAAAAATTTCAGGTATGCTATAACCATTGATAGTGATGGGCAACATTATGCTGATGACATACCCATATTTATTGACGAAATAGAAAAATTCCCAGACACACTTTTGGTGGGTGCTCGTAATTTAAATCAAGAAAATATGCCGAAAAAAAATTCATTCGGCAATCGATTTTCAAACTTCTGGTTTAAACTATTTACACATATTGACTTGCCTGATACGCAATCTGGCTATCGCCTCTACCCTATTCATAAAATGAAAGGCACTCGCTATTTCACCAGCAAATATGAATTTGAAGTAGAAGTAATGGTTAAAGCAGCATGGAAAAACATAGCTGTGCAATCAGTTCCTATTAAAGTATTTTATGCTCAAGGAAAAGAAAGGGTTACGCACTTTAGACCGTTCAATGATTTTACTAGAATTAGTCTTTTGAATACTTACTTTTTTTTCTTGGCTTTTTTATGGTACAAGCCTATTTTCATCCTAAAAAATTTGCATCCTAAAAGCATCAAAGCTTTTCTTATCAAACATTTTATTGAAACAAATGAAACTGTTTTAAGAAAATCGGTAGCTGTTGCATTTGGAGTGTTTATGGGAATTATTCCTATTTGGGGATATCAATTTGTAAGCGCTTTAATTTTGGCCCATTTTTTTAAGTTAAACAAAGCAATTGTTGGATTAACAGCTCAAATAAGTGCTCCACCAATGATTCCTTTTTTGATTTATGCATCTTTAAAAACAGGTCAAGTTATTTTGGGAGGCAATTTAAACGACAGCATTTTTGATGCTGATGTAAATACGATAGGCGAAATATGGGAAACCATGAAATCTCATTTAATGGAATATTTAGTTGGAAGTGTTGTTTTTGCTATCTTGCTATCACTTATTCTGGGCTTTTTTAGCTACATTATATTAACACTACTCAACAAAAAACGAACAAA
>JAEUTT010000205.1 GCA_016787165.1 Bacteroidia bacterium
ACAGCCAGGTATCATTCAGTCATATTCGCTATTCAGAAGCATACAGAGTGGGAAATCGTCAAGATGAAATTATGAAAGAAGTGATGGCGATGTTCCCTGATATTGAAAACAAATGGAACAGTGAAGAAGTTGAGAAAGAGATTTTGAAAGCAATCGGTAAGTAGTAAGTAGCGAATAGGCAATAGCGAATAGTAGTTCGAGATTTGTTGATTGCAATATTCCTTAATCGCTTTTTACTGTTCGCTATTCCCTAATTACTATTCGCTATTGCCTATTCGCTAAAAATGATTTATCACAAAAAATACTTGCAAGTAAAATTACTTATTGAAAATGTAAGTAAATATGAATTGATGGGTATTTATCGTCCGCAAGCTTATCTTCAAGGTGCAGGGAAATATTGCACCGAATGTCAGATTAATTTATTCAAAAAGCCAATTGAACCAGGTAAAACAGAAATACTTACAGCTGTTTTATACGCACCTCATGGATATGGAGAACATTTAATTACAGGAAGTTTATTAACTTTACGCAATGGATTAGATGTGGAGGCAAAAGCAACAGTGTTGGAAATTATTGGGTATTAAAATCCTTCTTGTTTTTGAAAAATATGACTGTAAACGAAATAAAAGCACCGGTAGAAAAAGAAATGGAGGTCTTTGAAATAAAATTCAAAGCTTCCATGAAAAGTACTGTGCCTTTACTTGATAAAATCACTCAATACATTGTAAAACGTAAAGGCAAGCAATTGCGACCAATGTTTGTTTTTTTGTCGGCAAAAGTATGTGGCGAAATGAACGACTCTACATATCGTGCAGCATCATTGATAGAGTTATTACATACAGCAACATTGGTACACGATGATGTGGTGGATGACAGCAATGAACGTAGAGGATTTTTTTCGGTGAATGCACTATGGAAAAATAAAATTGCAGTATTAGTAGGTGATTTTTTATTGTCGAGAGGCTTGCTACTTTCGGTTGATAATCAAGATTTTCATTTGTTAGGAATAGTATCTAATGCTGTGCGTGAGATGAGTGAAGGAGAATTATTGCAAATTGAAAAAGCACGAAAATTGGATATTGATGAAGCAGTTTATTATGAAATTATTCGTAAAAAAACAGCGAGTTTAATTGCATCTTGTTGTGCATGTGGAGCTGCATCTGTTACCAACGATAAAAATATAATTGAAAAAATGCAGGCCTTTGGAGAGGCTGTAGGTATTGCTTTTCAGATAAAAGACGATTTGTTTGACTATGGAGATGGAAGTAATATTGGTAAGCCAACAGGTATTGATATAAAGGAGAAAAAGATGACCTTACCTTTGATTTATGCGTTGAACAACGCTTCGTTTTTTGAAAAACGTAAAATCATAAGCATTGTAAAAAACAACAATAACAACCCTAAAAAAGTAGCCGAAGTAATTGATTTTGTAATAAAAAGTGGAGGCATACAATATGCCGAAACAAAAATGAATGAATACAAAGTTAAAGCAATAGAGCTTTTGAATTCATTTCCGGATAGCCCTTCAAAGGCTTCATTAATTGGATTGGTAAAATATACTACGGAGAGGAAAAATTAAAATTTTAGATTACTACATTATCAATCAATCTTACATTGCCCAATTTTAGGGCAATACAAGCTACGGCTGTTGTGTTGGATTTTAGTTCGGTAATAATTTCTAATGTTTCGGCATTTGCAATTTCAAAATATTCCAATTGCATGAGTGGTTCCGTAGCAATTTGTTTTTCAGCAAAGCTTTTTAATTCAGTAACGCTTAGTGTATGCGCTTTTTCTTTTACGGCTGAAAGTGTTTTATATATTAAGGGAGCAATGCTTCTTTCTTTTTCTGTTAATCGTACATTGCGGGAGCTCATGGCCAAGCCATCGGCTTCGCGTACAATTGCACAAGCAATTATTTCAATAGGCATTTCCAGTTGTTTAGTCATAGAGCGTATAATGGCCAATTGCTGAAAATCTTTTTGCCCGAAATATGCTTTGTTAGGCTGTACTATTCTAAATAATTTACTTACTACTTGTGCTACACCATTAAAATGTCCCGGACGTTGTGCTCCTTCCATTACTTTATCCAATATTCCAAAATCAACAGCTTTGCCATCGGTCCAGCTTTTGTCTTCAATGTTTTTTATTTTTAAGTCGAGTTCTTTTTGTGTATACATTTCCATTATTTCGGGAGCAAACACAATATTGCAATTTACAGCCGCTAAAAGTTTACTGTCGTTTTCTAAGGTGCGAGGGTATTTTTCTAAATCGCTTAAATCATTAAACTGTGTTGGATTTACAAAAATGCTACAAACAGTTATGTTGTTTTCGGATATGCTTTTTTTTACTAATTCAATATGGCCCTGATGCAAAGCACCCATAGTAGGAACAAAACCAATGGTTTTTCCATTGCTTTTAGCAATATTTAGATGATGTTGGAGTTCTTGAATGTGATTAATAATAATCATAAAAGAAAATAACTGTTGAAAACGAGCAAAATCAATATTAATAGCGCCTTTTTTTCGATAAATCGAGCAAAGCTAATGTTTAAACTTTGAAATACAGAAAATTTTTGCTTACTTTTGTGTACTTTTTTAAAACTAACCATAATTTCTAACGCATGAAGAAGAAAGCAAGAGTTCTGTTTGTATCGCAAGAAGTTACTCCTTATTTAGACGAAACACCCATGGGATTGATAGGCAGACAGTTGCCACAGGGAATCCAAGAGAGAGGTAAAGAAATCAGATTATTTATGCCAAAATTTGGTCTTATCAATGAAAGAAGAAACCAATTACATGAAGTAATTCGTCTTTCGGGTATGAATTTGATTATTGATGATACCGATCATCCATTAATCATTAAAGTAGCATCTATTCAAGCAGCTCGTATGCAGGTGTATTTTATTGATAACCAAGAGTATTTTGAGCGCAAGTTTACTGTTGTAGACAAAAAAGGCAATCAATTTGCTGATAATGACGAAAGAGCCATCTTTTTCTGTAGAGGTGTTATTGAAACAGTAAAAAAATTAGGCTGGGCACCAGATGTAGTTCATTTACATGGATGGATGACTGGCTTAACAGCATTGTATCTTAAAAAATCATTTAAAGACAATCCTTTATTTGCTGATACAAAAATAGTGTACTCTGTGTATGATGATGATTTTTCTGAACCATTGCACAAAGATTTTGCTAAAAAAGTAATGTTCGAAGGAATTGATAAATCGGATGTAGAGTTATTAAAAAACCCTACCTTTGTAAACCTAAGTAAATTAGCAATCGACTTAGCAGACGGAGTAATAAAAGGAAGTGCCAAAATAAATTCGGATGTAGAAAAATACATCAAAAAATCGGGAAAACCTGTGTTAGAATTTAAATCAGCCGATGAATACATTGAAGCCTATTCTGAATTTTATGATGCCGTACTTGAAGAGGTTGCAGAAATGGTAGACTAATAATTTTATGAAATTAAATAGTAACAAAATATACCACACGTTGTCCCGAAATTTCGGGACAACGTTTTTTTTATTCAGCACTTTATTCTTGAGCATACTTGTTTCCTCCTGTAATAAGGAGAGTCAGTTAGGTTTAGATGTTCAGCCCGAAGGCGATTTGTTAAACGTATTGTGGAGCGACACTACAACCATTTATACTAGAACAGTTAGAGAAGACTCATTACGTACTGATGAAACATTGCTT
>JAEUTT010000210.1 GCA_016787165.1 Bacteroidia bacterium
ATTAGATGCGGAGTCGTATTATATTAGTCAGATTCCAATTTATTTAAATGCAAGTCATATCTTATTGCTGAATATAGGTTCTTTGCTAAGTTGTATAGTAATGCTAATCATTCCAAGTTTCATCGTTTCTAAAATTTCACCTATTAAAGCAATTAAATACGAATAGATGGTTAATGTACGAAAGGTTTTTACTTTTACAGGTCATAGTGCTCCAATTTATGCTTTAGAAAAAGGAGTTACGGCAAACTTGTTTTTTTCAGGGAGTGGCGATAAATTTTGTGCATTATGGAATTTAGAGTCTTTGGAAGCCGAAAAATTTGCAGCGCAATTCCCATCCACCATCTATTCGATTTGTTTTGTGCCCGAAAAGAATATACTTTTTGTAGGAACATCATCAGGGAGTATTCATGTGTTAGACTTAGCAAATAGAAATGAGCTAAAAATATTGCAACATCATACCGATGGTATTTTTTCAATTAAATATTCAATGTTTACTAATAGCTTTTATTCGGTAGGTGCTGATGGAAATTTTGCGGTTTGTTCATTGGAATCACTTTCGCTTTTGAAAATCAAAAAAATATGCAGTCAAAAAGTAAGAAGCATTGATTTTTGCAATTCTAGAAATGAGATGGTGCTTGCTTGTGGTGATGGATTTATTCGAGTGTATGATATGCATACATTAATGGAGAAACAAGTAGTTCAAGCACACTCAATGTCCTGTAATGTTGTTCGTTATTCTTCAGCTGGAGATGTTTTATTAACTGGGGGAAAGGATGCACATTTGAATGTTTGGAATATGAATTATAAATTAATAAAATCTATTCCTGCGCATAATTTTGCAATTTATGACATTCAATATTCACCAGATACAACTTTATTTGCCACTGCTAGTAGGGATAAAACAATAAAAATATGGGATAGCTCCAGTTTTGAGGTGGTGAAAAGGATAAATAATGAAACACATGGAGCTCATGTAAATTCAGTAAATAAAATTTATTGGAGTACGTTTAATAATTTATTAGTGTCAGCAGGTGACGATAGAGCAACAATGGTGTGGGAAGTAAAAAAAGTAATTGTGGTATAAGCCGAAGGGTATTAGAATAGATGGGTGGTTTAAGTCGGACTGTTACTTCGAGCTTGTTAAGAAGTCTTATAAAGCGAGTACTTCGTTTTTAACAAGCTCGAATTGATAGCTAAATATATTATTATTTGATGTTGTGATATACTTTTTGAACATCATCGTCTTCTTCCAGTTTTTCAACTAAATTCATCACTTCGGCCATTTGTTCGTCAGAAAGTTCAACGGTTGATGTTGGAATACGTTCAAGTTCTGAACTTACAATATTTAGTCCTTTTGCTTCTAATGCTTTTTGCATTGCACCAAAGTCTGTAAAAGCAGTATAAACAATTACTTCATTTTCATCACTTTCAATTTCTTCGGCTCCAAAATCAATCAGTTCGAACTCTAATTCTTCCATATTGATGTTTTCATTTTTAATTGTAAAAACACCTTTGCGCTCAAAAAGATAATCCAAGGATCCTGTTTTGCCTAATTCTCCACCATTTCTATTGAAATGCATTCTTACATTTGCAACTGTTCTTGTTGGGTTATCAGTAGCGCATTCAATTAAAATTCCAATTCCAAACGGGCCTTTTCCTTCATATACAACTTCTTCTAGGCCTTTTTCATCTTTTGATGAAGCTCTTTTAATAGCAGCATCAATCCTATCTTTAGGCATGTTTATACCTTTGGCATTTTGAACCGCAATGCGTAATCGTGCATTTCCATTTACATCTGGTCCACCAAGTTTTACTGCAATTGCAATTTCTTTTCCGGCTCTAGTAAAGCCTTTTGCCATTTTATCATAGCGAGCAAACATTTTATGTTTGCGTTTTTCAAAAATACGTCCCATGTATTAAATTCTATATAGTGTTAATGAATATGTGCAAATTTAATAAAAATCATCTAATCTATTAGTTTCATGAATGCATTAAAATCCCATGTTTCGCCATAAAAACATCCATCGTAATAATATTCTATTGAAAGGTTGATGTAACAACATCCAATAATGATAAATAGAAGGATGCTTTTGAAAATTTTATTATTACTGCTACTTAGTAAAAAAGCAAATGGAATGATTAATAAGCTATAATATTCAATAAAGCTCCTACCTCCAAATGAGCAACCAAACCACCAGCTCCACCAGCTTGCAAAAACATAGCTAATAATTAAAAATAAAACTCCAAGATATATTCCTAATCGATCTCGTTTGATAATCATTAGTACAATTCCGATAATTGAAAGCAAGAGTAGGGGAGAGTATGTAAACAATCCATTATTTGTGCTAAACCAAACTTCTAATAGTTTGGGTTTATTCCAGTTGTCAAAGCCTTCATTTGTATAGCTGTATGAAATAAAATGACCCGTTGTTTTTTTCCAATAGATTACTTGAGGAACTAGAATTAAAGGTATGATTACTAAAAATCGATAGTTGGTTGATATTATTTTCTTGAAATAATTTAAACTTTCAACAATTGTTTCGTTTTTTTCTTTCAGTTTGTATATCAATGGAAATAGTATTATTAGAATATTAGTTGGACGAATTAATATCGCCAATGTTGAAGCAACTAAAAAAACGAATAGATGTTTTTTGTTATATTTTGAAATTAAAAATGGGCTGATGTAAATAATTATACTAAAAATAAAAAACGAATAAATGTGCGACATGCCTGGCGCATCTATTGTATAATAGTAGAGATTACTCCCTATGAAAAATACAATTAAAGCAGTAACAGAAATAATTTCGGAAAAATGTTTTTTTAGAAAAGAAAACAACAATAGAAAAGAAATAAAAAAATAAAATACTCCTGCAACGTATAATCCGAAAGAATATATTTTCGAAAAGCCATTGTTTTCATACCCTAAAGGTTTGGCTAATAAATGGCTGGCGATAAAAAATGGCGACTGAAGCAATGCTGTGCCGCATGAATACTTTGTTTCTACTGTATTGTTTATTTTATTTAAATAAAATCCATTTCCTGTTTTTACATCTATGCTATCGGGAAACGTACTTGCACTATTTCCATAAATAAACCATATCGGATTGTAAACGTAATATCCTGCCGCATCGGCCCAAATTACATCGTGATAACTTTTTTGTTTATCCTTGCTATGTTTATTAAATGATAAAAATAAAAGGATAGGACATAATAAATAAAGTAGTTTGAGATTAATCGACTTGAAATTCATTGCTTAATGTTGCACTATGATTTTTCCTGTTATTACCTCATTGTTCTTCTTTAGCTGAATAAAATAAATACCATTTTCTATGTCTTGAGTAGATACTTGAAGAATGTCATTGGCATTATTTATATCTATTACTTGAACAACTTGACCTGTGATACTTGTAATTTCAATAGAGCTAAAGGAGTTATTGGTAGAATATAAATCAATATTGAAATAATCATTAGCAGGGTTTGGATAAATTTTAACTGTTTCTTTAGGATTTATTTTACTGGATATGAAAGTATTTACACTGCTAATATTTCCCGATGAAACACCATTGCTATCGGTTTTTATTAAATACATGTGTTCAAAATTGTTAGAGTAGGAGGACGAGTTGCCGCAAATAATGTATCCTCCATCATGTGTGTTTTTTACACAGTGCCCTGTTTCTTTTCTGTTGCCACCAAAACTTCTGTATTGATACCCATTATAGGGATTTGTGACATACATTGTAATATCATCTGTTCCAAAACCCCAGCCA
>JAEUTT010000137.1 GCA_016787165.1 Bacteroidia bacterium
GCTCGTAAAAACGTTCTTACTATTGCTAAAAACGTTTTAGAAAAAGGTTTAACGTATGCATACCGCGACAGAAAACAAAAGAAACGTAATTTCCGTGCTATTTGGATTCAACGTATCAATGCTGGTGTTCGTCCTTATGGATTATCTTACTCACAATTTATGGGTAAAGTTCACGAGAAAAATGTAAACTTAAATCGTAAAGTATTGGCTGATTTGGCAATGAATCATCCAGAAGCTTTTAAAGCAATTGTAGAATCTGTAAAATAGAATTACATATTTTAGTTAAAAATCCCTCGAATACCTATTCGAGGGATTTTTTTATTAAATAGCCTCTGTTTTTTAACTAACTTTGGATACTTATAAAAGAAATTTATGCGTGATGTTTTTTATACCATATTGGTTATTTGGATTATCTGGCAAATTATTAGGAATGTAAGTGCATACAATAATCGAAATAAGCCTTCAAGCCAAGGAAATACAGCCAAACCAAACCCTTCGGACAGGATAAGTTCCGCTAAAAGTAAAATGGCCGAGCAAGAGGGCGAATACGTAGATTACGAGGAGATTAAATAAATTTATTTTTAAGTGAATGAAAAGTGTAGTTGAGAAAATAGCATATTCAGACAATAATCCCATCGCAGGGATGATAGAATTAATTGATTTTATCAGACCTTCTAATCCTAATAATGCAAGTTCTGCAATTAACCAACTCATTATTCTTACCGAAATATTACGTGAAGATGAAAAACTGAAAAATAATTTTAGTGCTAAGCTGGTTGATGTTATCGGCAAATCGGAACAAACTGAACTATTCACTCAGGTGAATATTATTTCGTTCAAAGGCTTATGGCCAGAATTGCGCAAGCGGTTGTTTAATAAGTTATTGCCTTATGTTGCTGATGAAAATACACTAAGAGGGATTATTAATTTAGTATTTAAAAAAAAGACGGATTATATTTGGCTTGAACAAATTCCTGAAAAAATCATCATTGATTTTTTTCAAGTCTTAAACATTGTTCCTCCGGCCTATTTACCCAAAGATCATTATATCATAGATGAACTATGCAATGATATTTATATACTTTCTCAAGTAATTGTAGCACTGAGTATAGATAAGAGTATTGTTAAAAACTTTAAAGAAGTGCTTCAAATGGATTCGCCATTCATGAAATTGCATGATATGATTGATGAATATGTTGCAGGTGTTGAAATAAATAAAATTGAATTAAACTCAACACACGAAACCTATTTAAATATAATTGAGCAGATAGAATGTTCCAAGGAGATGGTTCATAAGATAAGAGAAAGCAAGTCGGTTTATGGAACAAGTTTAGAGTTGACTTCTGTTTTGCAAAAATTGTTATCGTCATTAAAACGAATGAACGACTTACTTGATTTATTAGTTTTAGAAGACAAAGAAAAATTTAATATTTTACTTTATAAGTTTGTTCAAGGTGTTATCAAATTAGAAAACAGAAAGTACAGTATTCGTAGTTTGTTTAACGATAATATTTCATTGTTGGCCTATCAAATGACCGAGCATACGGGCAAAATAGGAGAGCATTACGTAACTAATAATGCCAAAGAATATTTTGAGATGTTTGTTCATGCATTAAAAGGAGGTTTGATTGTTGGCTTTTTAGTAATCAGCAAGTTTTTAATCAATGGATTACATTTACCCTTGTTTCATGATACAATGCTAAAAGCATTGAATTATTCATTAGGTTTTATTGGTATTCAGTTGTTTCATGGTACACTGGCAACAAAGCAACCATCAATGACTGCATCAACAA
>JAEUTT010000138.1 GCA_016787165.1 Bacteroidia bacterium
CAATCAATAAAAAAATCAAAACCACATAACCGTAATTTGGTAATGGAAATTGATTTGCATATTGATGAATTAGTAGATGATACAAGAGGAATGAGTAATTTGCAAATCATTACTATTCAAACAAAGGCCTTTCAAAATGCATTGGAATTGGCTATTTCAAAAAAGTATCATAAATTAATTGTGATACATGGTGTAGGGAATGGGGTATTAAAAAATGAAATATGTAAGATTATAAAAAATGTGTACGAATTGCCTTATGCTGATGCATCACTTGCAATGTATGGAAAAGGAGCCACTCAAATTTTTGTGAGTTAGTGCTTGTTTCGTTTTACTTCCTGTTTAATCAACCATTCAATTACCCACTCAACCACCCAACCAATTCCCACTCAACTACTCAACCATTTAATCACTCAACTAATCAACCAATCAACCATTTAACGAATCAACCAACAACTAATTTAATTACCTTTGTACTGCAGGCCATTCTATCGCTGCTTTTTCTTAATTGGAAAGGGAGAGGAAAGTCCGGGCAACATAGAGCATCCCACTTCCTAACAGGAAGGTATTGTAGCAATACAGTAACAGAAAGTGCCACAGAAAACTATACCGCTATTTTGCTTGCAAAGTAGTAAGGGTGAAAATGTGAGGTAAAAGCTCACAGCATGGATTGGCAACAGTTCATGCGGGTAAACCTTGGGAGTTGAAAGACCAAATAAGCCGAAGCTTGAGAACGGCTCGTTCAATTTCGGTGGGTAGGTTGCTTGACCCTTTCGGTGACGAAAGGGCTAGATAAATGATAGAAAATATTCTGAACGTGTTTCAGAATAGGTACAGAACCCGGCTTATTCGCCTGCTTTTTTATTTATGCAAACTTTTTCTCAAAAGCTTGCATAACTTCTACCAATACTTTTACGCTTTCTAAAGGTAAAGCATTGTATAGCGATGCCCTGTAACCACCCACATCTCTATGTCCGCGTAAGCCACTAATATCAGCTTCTTTCCATAGTTTGTCAAACTCTGATTCTAATTCAGGTTTAGGCATAACAAACGTTACATTCATATTAGAACGATCTTCTTTTGCTGTAGTTCCCACAAACAGGCTATTTCTATCAATTTCATTGTAAAGCAAGTCTGCTTTTTGTTGATTTATTTTTTCAATCCAAGCAATACCACCATTGTTTTTTAACCATTTTAAAGTAAGCATGCTTACATATATTGGGAATACGGGTGGTGTATTGTACATACTTCCACCTTTGATATGTACTTGGTAATCTAACATGGATAACATTTTTCTTCCTGTTTTACCTAGCAAAGTTTCATCTACAGCAACCATAGTAGCTCCTGCAGGACCCATGTTTTTTTGAGCTCCTGCATATATTAAGGCAAAATCATTTCCATTTACGTGTCGGCTAAAAATATCGCTACTCATATCGCATACTAATGGAACCGATGTTTTAGGGAAACTTTTCATTTGTGTTCCATAAATGGTATTATTGGATGTGATATGCAAATAATCTAAGTCATTAGGAATTTCATAGTTTTTAGGGATGTAAGTGAATTTTTTATCTTCACTTGAAGCAATCACTTTTGTATTGCCAATCATTTTAGCTTCTTTGATAGCTTTGCTTGCCCAAACACCTGTGTTGATGTAGCCTGCAGTGCCTTCGGTACGAAGTAAGTTATACGGTACCATCGCAAATTGTAGGCTGGCACCACCACCTAAAAACATTACTTTGTAATTGTCGTTCAAACCTAAAAGTTCTTTTACAAGTGCATGAGATTCATCAATTACTTTTTCGTAATTCTTTGAACGATGTGATATTTCTAATAAGGAAAGATCCAGATTGTCAAAATTAATACATGCATTTGCTGCTTGTGTTAATACTTCTTCGGGTAAAATTCCGGGACCTGCACTGAAATTGTGAACTTTTTTAGTTTTAGTAATCATAACAATGTAGTGTTTAGATTTATTTTATAGGATTTACGCTACGAAATTAGGAATTATTTATGAGTGATAGAAAATTATACATAGAAATATAATAAACTTATCTTTGTAGGATATTTTTAACTCCTTTTTATGAAAGTTCAATTTTTTGGCGCTGCCCGAACCGTTACAGGAAGTAAACATTTACTTACAACAGCTGATGGTAAAAAAGTATTGTTGGACTGTGGCTTTTTTCAAGGAAAAGGGGCGGAAACAGATGCTTTAAATCGCCATTTTGGCTTTCAGCCATCTGAAATTGATTATTTAATACTTTCCCATGCACATATCGACCATTCAGGAAACATCCCCAACTTGGTAAAACAAGGTTTCAAGGGTTCTATTATATGCACCAATGCAACAGCCGATTTGTGTAAAATTATGCTAAGCGATAGTGCACATATTCAGGAAAACGACATCCGTTTTATCAATAAACGAAGAATAAAACATGGTGAAGAACCTTTAAAACCGTTATACGGAGTAAATGATGTAGAAAAATGCTTAACACAATTTATTGGTATTCCTTATCAACATACATACGAAGTTTGTGAAGGCTTTAGAGTTATGTTTACCGATTCAGGACATATACTTGGTAGTGCTGCTGTTAATATTGAGTATATTGAGAATAATGAAATAAAAAAAATGTGCTTTACAGGTGATATTGGTCGTTATAACGGCTCAATTTTAAGAGACCCTCAGCCATTCCCTCAGGCCGAAACCATTATTTGCGAATCTACTTATGGCGATAGATTGCATACAGACATAACTATGACTGAGCAACAATTGTTTGAAGTGGTATATAACACATGTGTAGTAAAAAAAGGGAAGCTAATTATTCCAGCATTTAGCTTGGGCAGAACTCAAGAAATAGTATTTGCACTAGATAAAATGGAAAACAAAAAAATGTTACCGCATATTAATGTGTACGTAGACAGCCCTTTATCTATAAATGCTACAAATATTATGCGTGCACATCCCGAATGTTTTAATCAAGACATCTTAAATTATATGAAAAAAGATCCTAATCCATTTGGATTTGGAAATTTAATATACATCCAAGATGTAGAGGATTCTAAAAACTTGAATGATTTGAAAGAGTCTTGTATCATTATTTCGGCTTCAGGAATGATTGAGGCCGGACGAATAAAGCATCATGTAGCTAATAATA
>JAEUTT010000263.1 GCA_016787165.1 Bacteroidia bacterium
CTGCTTCAGAAATACGCTGATCGATTCTATTTACAGGACGAATTTCTCCACTCAAACCTACTTCACCAGCAAAACATGTTTTAGCAGAAATAGGCATATCTTCATTGCTTGACAATACTGCGCATACCAATGCTAAATCAATTCCTGGGTCTTCTACTTTTATGCCACCGGCAATATTTAAAAAAACATCTTTAACACCCAAACGAAAGCCACAACGTTTTTCTAATACAGCAAGTAACATTGATAATCGTCTTAAATCAAAACCTGTTGATGAACGTTGTGGAGTACCATAAGCTGCGCTACTCACCAATGCTTGCGTTTCTATTAACATTGGCCTCATCCCTTCCATTGTTGCGGCAATTGCAACACCACTTACTAATTCTTCCCTGTTTGTAATTAATATTTCGGAGGGGTTACTTACTTCGCGCAAACCACTTCCTTGCATTTCATATATTCCTAATTCGTTGGTTGAGCCAAAACGATTTTTTGTTGTGCGCAATAATCGGTAAACATGGTTTCTATCTCCCTCAAATTGCAAAACAGTGTCCACCATATGTTCCAACACTTTTGGTCCAGCTAAGCTTCCATCTTTTGTAATGTGCCCGATTAAAAAAACAGGGGTTCCGCTTTCTTTTGCATAACGCAATAATTCAGCAGTACACTCTCTAATTTGTGAAACACTGCCAGGCGATGATTCAATATGAGCCGAATGAAGTGTTTGAATTGAATCTACAATTAACAAATTAGGTTCTAATAATTCAATCTGTTTAAAAATATTTTGTGTGGATGTTTCAGTAAGAATATAACATGTTGAATTATTTAACCCTATTCGCTCTGCTCTCATTCTAATTTGCTGTTCGCTCTCTTCACCTGAAACATAAAGCACTTTTAAATTTTTTAAATTAATGGCTATTTGCAACATTAATGTGGATTTTCCAATCCCTGGTTCACCACCAAATAAAATCAATGACCCTGGAACAATTCCTCCACCTAATACACGAGCCAATTCTTTATCATAAACAGGAATACGATGTTGTTCTGATAAATTAATTTCATTTACCAACTGTGGTTTGGCGGCTCGCTGAGAACTTGTACTCGCTATACCCGGAGTTTTATTATCGGATGCTTTTGACACCACTTCTTCTACATAAGTATTCCATTCATTACATGAAGGACATTTACCAATCCATTTACCGGATTGTGCACCACAATTTTGACAGAAATAGGTTGTTTTAACTTTGGCCATTTACTAATGCGAAAATAAATAAACTTAAGCTTGATTTGCTATTTGTTGATAAACAAATAAGAAGTGTTATATAAAATCGAAGGAAAATAAGGCTTTTAGAGAAACGAAAAAAACGATTCGTCTTACTCGTTTATTTTTAATTTATTGATTGCTTTGAGTGGCCCGGGACAGTGCTCGGAATGACAACTAACACAAGAAGTAATTACGGCATTATAATTTTTAGTTAATTCATCTTTTGGCGATTCGAACAAAAGTTTCATATTACTAATGTAATTAGAAGCAAAAGCATCAAAAGATTCTTTTTTAGTTTCCGAGTCAGTAGGTTGTGCGGTATGAATTTTTAAAAATTCTTCCGGAAATTCTTTAGGCAAATTCCCTTGCTTAATCATTTCTTTTAAGCTTTCGGAAGTGTGCATCATTTTACGCATAAGCAATGCTAGCTCACTATCACCATTGGGGTTCAATGGTTTTGAACAATCTTCTTTTTTATCGGATTGTTCAGACTGCACTTTATCGCTGTTGCCGGAACAATTTGCCAGCAACAGGATAAACACAATTAAAAATGAAAATACGGTTATTTTATTTTTTAATGATAACACCATTTGCTTCAAATGAAATGCTTATTTCAGGTTCTGTAATTTTTGCTATTTCTTCTTTTGATTTTCCTGCATCTTCGGCATAATGTTGTAATTGTGCTACAGGAATCGTATCAGCATATGCCCAACCTTCAATAAATACTGTTTTCCCGGCTGCATCTTTAGGCATAAAAAAAGCATAGTCTTTAAATTTTACACGCATAGATTGTTCATTACCGATAGACAAATTCATCCAGCATCCTTTTTTCTGACACACTTCTTCAATAGTTGTAGTTAATTTAACTTGAACAGAATCTTTACCTGCTAATTGAGTCATTAGTTGATCGGCAGCAATAGCACCGTCCATGGTAATGCTGTCGCCAAAGTACATTAAGGTGGTGTCAATGGTTGCTACTTCTTTTGACTCTTGGTGATTACCACAAGAGGAAAATAATGCAACTCCAACAGTTGTCATAAAAAATAATTTTTTCATTTGTATTGGTTTAGTTTAATTATTTATGCAAAGTAAATTCTTTTTCAGAAACAAGAGCTGATAAATCTCATTCTTTCAATAATTTTTCTACAAATAAAGTTGTTTGCTCCACAAATTTGGTATGTGCATCGCCTGTTGCAGGACCATTAAATCCTGTATAAATTTTACGCACAACACCTTTTTTATCAATGTAAATGGTGGTTGGAAAAGCCATTACTGCATTTAACATAGGTAATGCTTCAGAAGCTTGGTCTTTTCCCGCTTTCATGGTAATTAAAAAGTCATAGTTGGCATTGAATCTTTTTTTTGAACGCTCCACATTGCTTACTGCTTTTGCAAAATCATCGGTACGTTCAAATGCCAAGGCAATTACTTCTAGTCCTTGTGCTTTGTATTTTTCGTAGAATGGTGCTAAAAATTTTGTTTCGTCCATACAGTTCGGACACCATGTTCCCATAAGCTGAACAATCACTACTTTGTTTTTATACTTTGCATCTTTTAATGAAACAAGTTTGCCTTCGGTATTTTTAAAACTAAAATCTATTTTGGTAAACCCCGTTTTTAAAAAAGTAAGTGAATCGGGGTTACGTAATTCAAATTTATCATTACGTACTGCTACCCAAGGCTCATGCCAGTGTGATCCGGAATAAAAATGACCATCCACAATACTATCACCTTTAACTTTTCCGGTGAATAAAAAAGCATGTGAACCATCAAAGCAGGAAAGGGTAAAAGTTTTTTGTTGATGATTTTTTTCTCCTTCTAAAAAACGATAATCACCAGTTTCTGTTAAAAATGTTCCATTTATCACTTGGTCATTCACCTCATCAAATAAGCCAACTGCTATTGTACTATCTTTTGCATTAGGACTAAAAACAGCTTTCCATTTGCTCTGTGGACCACTACCTAATAAAAATTTAATTTTACTAAAATCGTTATTAGGTGGAAAGTGTTGATGGGAAAGCCAAACAGCTTTAAACGAAATTACATTTTTAGTTTTACGTGCATAATTTATCCAACTGCCTTTCATTAAAGTATCACCAAGCATTTGCACTCTAAATTCAGAATCAAATACCGGCATTTTGATAAAAACAGAGTCGCTAAAAAATTTTATTTCATCCACTACAATACGTTCATCGCCATTCATAATTTCAAGGCTTAATGCTTTTACTTGAAAGTTAAATGGCAATTGAGTAGAATCATTTAATTTCAAAACTCCTTTCCAAGAACCTGTTCTGAGATTTGCATCTTGCGCAAAGCTTTTTGCAAAAAACAAAAGCGAAACAATCAAAATTGTTCCGCTTTTGAAAATGGTGTTTTTATTTTTCATTTATGGTTTTCTTTTCCTCCCCCTGCCCCCTCGGAGAGGGGGATAGGCTCCGAAATTTTATTTTGTACTCATTCCAGCTCCCTCTCCTTTTCAAGGAGAGGGCTAGGGTGAGGTTAAATATTAAAATTAATTCCTTGCGCTAAAGGTAAACTTGTTCCGTAATTGATGGTGTTTGTTTGTCTACGCATATAAGCTTTCCAAGCATCCGAACCAGATTCACGTCCGCCACCTGTTTCTTTTTCGCCACCAAATGCACCACCAATTTCAGCTCCTGAAGTTCCAATATTTACATTTGCAATTCCGCAATCGGAACCTGCATGAGAAAGGAATAATTCCATTTCACGCATATTGTTTGTGAAAATAGAAGACGACAATCCTTGTGGTACACCATTTTGTAAAGCAATTGCTTCTTCAATGGTTTTATATTTCATTACATATAATATTGGAGCAAATGTTTCTTCTTGTACAATATGGTATTCATTCTTCGCTTCAATTACACATGGTTTTACATAACATCCACTTTCGTATCCATCTCCTGTTAACACACCGCCATCTACAATAATTTTTCCTCCTTCTTGTTTTGCTTTTTCAATTGCATTTAAATAATCTTGAACTGCATTTTTATCAATCAATGGTCCAACGTGGTTAGCAGCATCCAATGGATTTCCAATTTTTAATTGTGCGTACGCATTTTTAATTACATCAATTGTTTTATTGTAAACACTTTCATGAATAATTAATCTGCGTGTTGAAGTACAACGCTGTCCGGCTGTTCCAACAGCACCAAACACTGCTCCAACTAATACCATACTTAAATCGGGATGTTCAGAAACGATGATTGCATTGTTTCCGCCCAATTCTAAAATAGTATTTCCAAAACGCTCTGCTACTGTTTTTGATACGTGACGGCCAATACGTGTTGAACCGGTAAACGATACCAATGGAATACGTTTATCATTATTGATTAAATCACCCGATTCATTACCAATTACCAAACAGCTTACACCTTCGGGCACGTTGTTTCGTTTTAACACATCTGCAATAATATTTTGACAAGCTACTGCGCACAATGGTGTTTTTGAACTTGGTTTCCAAATACACACATCGCCACAAACCCATGCTAACATAGAGTTCCAGCTCCATACAGCAACCGGAAAATTAAATGCAGAAATAATTCCTACAACACCAAATGGATGCCATTGCTCGTACATACGGTGCATTGGGCGTTCGCTATGCATAGTTAAACCATACAGCTGACGAGATAAACCAACAGCAAAATCGCAAATGTCAATCATTTCCTGAACTTCGCCCAAGCCTTCTTGCAAGCTTTTTCCCATTTCATAAGAAACAAGTTTTCCTAAAGGTTCTTTATACTTACGTAATTCATCACCCATCTGGCGAACAATTTCTCCACGCTTTGGAGCAGGCATTAATCGCCATACTTTAAATGCTTCTTCTGCTGTTTTCATTACAGCGGTATAATCTTCAGCCGTTGCTGCATTCACACTTCCTATTAATTGTCCATCAACAGGAGAATAAGAGTCTATTTTTTTTCGTTTGGTGATGATATGTTTTAATCCGGTGCTTGCACCGTAATTGTTTTCTTTAATTCCTAATTGTTTAAGAACCGATTCGATTCCAAAAGTATTTGCAGTTAATGTTGTACTCATAATTGTTCTTTTTTTGTTGGAAGCACAAATTTACACAAAATCGAGGAATTTATTTGTGACAAAAGTGCTTGATTATTTGATTTAAAATAAAAAGGGAGATTTTACTCTCCCTTTTTAAACAATACTCGTTTAATCTTTATTTTGAATTTACTAATTGTAAATATCCTTTTTCTGTGATTTCTT
>JAEUTT010000293.1 GCA_016787165.1 Bacteroidia bacterium
TATGACACCACATTTGAGTTTGAATTTGACACTTCAAATTCAAATGTAATTTGTTTTTCTTCTTCTACTTCAGCAACTGGTGTTTCTTCAACTTTAAGTTCGTTTCTTACAAACAAAAATGGTTCTTGAACTTCTTCCTCAGCAACTTCATTCACTGGAGTTTCAGGAGTTTCATTTACAATTGAAGATACGGCTTCTTCTTTAAGGAAAGAAATCATTTCATCTGATTTTGGTATTTCATTTACCACAGGAGGAACAACCACTTCATTTTTTGGTTGTTCATCTACCAATGAAAACACTTTTTTCTCAGGCGCTTTGTCTATTTTAAATCCTAAATCGGCATTTGAATTAAATCCAGTAGCAATAATAGTAACACTTACTTTATCGCCCAATGAAGAATCAACGCCATATCCTTTTATTACTTCTGCAGTCATACCAGCAGCATCTTGAATAAAGTCGGTGATTTCTCCTAATTCATCCATTGTAATTTCATCATCACCACATGTTACATTTACTAAAACATAACGAGCTCCACGAATATCACTATCATTTAGTAATGGAGATGACATTGCTTGTTCAACAGCACGTAATGCACGATGTTCACCACTTGCCTGAGCAGAACCCATAATAGCTACACCGCTTTCTTTCATTACAGTTTTAACGTCATTGATATCTGTATTAATTTGTAATGTCGTAGTAATAATATCCGCGATACCTTTTGCAGCTGTTGTTAAAATATCATCTGCATGACCAAATGCTTCGGTCACTTTTAAGTTACCATAAATTTCACGCAATTTATCATTGCTGATTACTAATAAAGTATCTACATTTTCTTTTAGTTGCTCCAAACCAACATCAGCTTGCGCTTTACGTTTTTTACCTTCAAAACCAAATGGAATAGTAACAATCCCTACTGTTAAAATACCCATTTCTTTTGCTGCTTGTGCAATAACTGGAGCTGCTCCTGTACCTGTTCCACCACCCAAACCAGCTGTAATAAATACCATTTCGGTATTGTTTGCCAAGATTGCTTTCACTTCTTCTATATTTTCAATAGCTGCATTTCTACCTACTTCAGGCAAAGAACCTGCACCACGTCCTTTTGTTAAACTAGAACCTAAAACAATTTTTAAAGGCACCGGACTAATATCCAATGCTTGTTGATCGGTATTACAAACAATAAAGTCGACACCTTTAATGCCTTGTTTGTACATGTGGTTTACTGCGTTACTTCCGCCACCACCAACTCCAATTACTTTAATAATTGAAGAGTTGTCTTGAGGTAAATCAAATTTCATCATCTTGATTTTTATTTAAACGTTTGTTATTGTTGGGATTCACCCCACAATACATTTATTAATGCTATAAAATTCTTCATTTTTTTAATGTGTAATTAACATACAACATGTTAGTTACTAACTATTGAATGTTAATTACATAGCATTTTTTTACTGCTGAACAGAATCTTCATCAAAAAACTTTTTGATTTTTTCAAACCATCCACCCGATCTTTCTTTGTCTCTTGAATGACTTGTAATCGTAGTTTTTGTGTTTACTGTATTCTGATTTTGCTTGTCAATTCGTTGCAATTCTTTCATCACTAAACCTACCGATGTTGCAAACAAAGGGCTTGTTACATCATCTGTTCCTTTAGCCAAATGCTCATTTGGATAACCAATACGCGTATCCATTCCTGTAATATATTCAACCAATTGTGTAATATGTTTTAATTGAGCTCCTCCTCCTGTAACAACTATCCCTGCAATTAATTTTTTCTCATAGCCAGAATGTTTTATTTCATAGTACACATGTTCAATAATTTCCTCCATTCGTGCTTGAATTATGCTTGAAAGATTTTTTACAGAAATTTCTTTGTGTGCTCTTCCTCGTAAGCCTGGTATAGAAACAATTTCATTTTCTTGATTTTCGCTGGCCAACGCTGAGCCTAATTTAATTTTCAATAACTCTGCCTGACTTTTAATTATAGTACAGCCTTCTTTAATATCTTCTGTTATAACATTTCCGCCAAATGGAATAACAGCAGTATGACGAATAATTCCTTCATGAAAAATAGCTACATCGGTTGTACCACCACCAATATCCACAAGAACAACTCCTGCTTCTTTTTCTTCTGTACTTAGTACAGCATCAGCAGATGCTAAAGGCTCT
>JAEUTT010000296.1 GCA_016787165.1 Bacteroidia bacterium
TGTAATTAGAAGGATAATGAATTTATTATTACTTTTATGGAAATTTAAATCATGCGAATTTTTTATCATTTTGGAAGATATTTTATTTTGATTAAACGAGCTTTTGGCAAGCCCGAAAAATTTGCTGTTTACATAAGTCGAATATTTGAAGAGATGAATATTTTAGGAGTCGGTTCATTAGGTATTGTGGCTATTATTTCAGTTTTTATGGGTGCTGTTATTACTATACAGTCGGCCTTTAACTTTGAAAGTCCTTTAATTCCACTGTATGCAGTTGGTGTTGCTGTTCGCGATTCTATGATATTGGAATTTTCACCTGCTATTGTCAGTTTGATTTTAGCCGGAAAAGTAGGCTCAAGTATTGCATCTGAAATAGGTACAATGAGAGTAACCGAACAAATAGATGCATTAGAGATAATGGGAATTAATTCGGCTGGATATTTAATTTTTCCCAAAATTGTTGCATCGGTTTTATTTAATCCAATACTTGTTATTTTTTCTATGTTTTTAGGAATATTAGGAGGTTATGTGTTTGGTTTAATGGCTGGAGTAGTTTCTGACTACGAATACATTTATGGAATTACGTATGAATTTCGTCCTTATAATGTAATCTATGCTCTTATAAAGTCAGCTGTATTTGCTTTTATCATTGCATCGGTTCCTGCTTATCATGGATATTATACTAAAGGTGGTGCATTAGAAGTTGGTCGATCAAGCACAAAAGGTGTAGTTTATAGCAGCGTTTTAATTCTTGCATTTGATTTAGTTTTAACTCAATTACTATTAGTTTGATACAAATTAGTAACATATCAAAATCCTTTTCTGGTCGTGCTGTATTGAGCGATATCAATTTTACTTTTGAAGCAGGTAAAACCAATATAATTATTGGAGAAAGTGGGTCAGGTAAAACCACATTGTTAAAATGTATGGTTGGATTAAATGAAATTGATTCAGGCGAAGTGTTGTTTGATGGAAGAAGTTTTTTTAATCTTGATTTTAATGGTAAAAAAGAAATCAGAAAAGAGATAGGGATGCTTTTTCAAGCAGGGGCATTGTTTGATTCAAAAACAGTAGAAGAAAATGTAGTTTTCCCTTTATCTATGTTTACAAACATGAGTGAGGAAGAAAAAAAAGATAGGGCCAATTTTTGTTTACAACGCGTAAATTTAAAAAATGCCAATAATCTGTATCCATCCGAGTTAAGTGGCGGTATGAAAAAGCGTGTTGCCATTGCTCGTGCTATATCTGTTCAGCCAAAATATTTATTTTGCGATGAACCTAACTCTGGATTAGATCCTAAAACATCCATTGTAATTGATAATTTAATTAAAGAAATTACTCAAGAGTATAATATTACTACAATGGTAATTACACACGATATGAATTCGGTGATTGAAATTGGGGATAATATCATGTTTATTTTCGAGGGTAAAAAATGGTGGGAAGGAAATAAACAAGAGATTTTGAAAACGAAAAACAAAGAAGTGTGCGACTTTGTATACGCAACAGAGTTTATGAAAGATTTAAAAGAAAAATTTCAATAATTTATACATTTTTACAATGACGTTAGAGGGAATAATTCAATTGGTAGAAAATAGTATTGCCGCATTAAATGTTGATGTGGCAGCTTGCCGTGGTGAAAAAAAAGGGCAATGGTCTTTAAAAATTAAAGACTCTACAGTTTGGATAGATGCATTTAATTTTCCAAGCAATCCAGATAAGTATTATTTTCAA
>JAEUTT010000303.1 GCA_016787165.1 Bacteroidia bacterium
TATTTTTAAATACTTGGGCCAATCAGCAATAGGAAATATGCTTGGAGAAATTAAAATCAAAAATGAAAAAACGCTGAATCCCCAATAAACATAAAACACCATGGTTCTTCTACTCAGCGATGCGCCTTTTAAAACAGTTACTACCGCCTGATAAAAATACCAATCAATAAAGAGCAACAAAACACCAACAATTAATATCCGAACAGATAGAGGCATAGTTATAAAATTAGAGCACAAAACTATGGAAACATTTTTCGATTACAAAGTTTCCTGCTAAATAATAAATCTATTTATGTTTTTTTAACGATTAGAAAATAAAAATAAGTCAATAGTCAAACATTCAAGGTCTTGATTTTAAACAAAACTCTTAAAATTGTGTTACCATTGTGATTATGAAAAATTTAATTTGTCTTACTTTATTATTTTTCACACTGAATACAACAGCTCAAAATGGTGTATTAAAAGGAAAAATAACTAATGCTATTAATAACCAAGCTATTCCATTTGCAAACATTGCTATTACTTCATTATCAAAAGGAACAACAAGTGATATAGATGGGAAATATGAATTAATAAATTTAACACCCGGATTGTACAATATAGAAGTAATATCAACCGGTTATTATCGAAAAACACTTTTTGAAGTGCAAATAAACAATGCAACTCCTACCATTTTAAACATTACTCTGGATGAAAAAATTGATAGTTTAACTACTGTAGAAATTTTATCCTCTCCATTTAATAAAACAGAAGAAAGTCCGGTTTCACTTAAAACAATAGGTTCGTCCGAGATTGACCGAAACCCTGGTGGAAACAGAGATATTTCAAAAGTGATTCAATCTTTACCTGGTGTTGCGTCTTCTTCATCTTTCAGAAACGACATTATCATCAGAGGCGGTGCTCCCAATGAAAACAGATTTTATCTAGATGGAATTGAAGTTCCAAACATTAATCACTTTGCAACACAAGGTGCATCAGGCGGTCCGGTAGGAATGATTAATGTAAACTTTATTCGAGAAGTAGATTTTTATTCGGGTGCTTTTCCCGCAAATAGAGGAAATACACTCAGCTCTGTTTTTGAATTTAAACAAAAAGATGGCAATAGCGATAAATTGGTAACAACAGCAACTTTGGGTTCCTCCGACATTGGTTTAACTTTAGACGGCCCTATTGGTAAAAAAACAACATTTATTTCATCTGTTCGCAGATCTTATTTAGGATGGCTATTCAAACAACTTGAATTACCTTTTTTACCTACCTATAATGATGCACAGTTTAAAACCAAAATTCGCTTAAACGATAAAAATGAAATTACAGTTATTGGATTGGGGGCTTATGATGATTTTAAACTCAATTTAGATGCTAATAAAACGGAACAACAAAAATACATATTAGGTTATTTACCCGTTTTAAAACAATGGAATTATACACTTGGAGCAAACTACAAACATTATTTTGAAAATAGTTATTTAACAGTTGTAGCTAGTAGAAATCATCTAAATAATCGTTCCTATAAATACATAAATAATGATGAGAGCAATGATACCAACAAAATTTTGGACTATGTTTCGGAAGAAATTGAAAACAAATTAAGAATTGAAAACACTTATCGAAAAAATGGATACAAACTAAATACTGGAATAGGCTACGAAAATATACTT
>JAEUTT010000314.1 GCA_016787165.1 Bacteroidia bacterium
TTGCTTATCAATTAATGGCCGATTTTTATTTCAAATTTTACAAGCCAAAAGTTGCTTATAAAGTTTTTAAATCGGAAACAAAAGCAATTGAATGGCTGGTAGAGATAAAAAACAATCCTTCTCTTTCAGAAAAATATAAAAACAAAAAAAACTTTTTACTTTTTTAAATCTCCTCTCATTTTTTGCTGCACCAATTTTTGATATACAATTAAAACAAATGCAGTAATCCCAACATAAACAACCGGTATAAAGCCTAAATAGTGCCTAAATGCAACCCAGGTTACTCTTGGGATATATTTATTCAAAAAATAAAGTGTTATCATAAAAACAATAAATTGTAGAAAAACAAAAAGCAACCATTTATGCTTAAGCCATACTGTTTTTATAAATATTAAACATAGTATTACATTTATTACAATTAAAGTGAATACAACACTACTTATATCTAAACCTTGTTTTAAAAATGTAAGTTGAAATGTATCATTCATTAGTATTTTTATAAAATCTGAATAACCAATTGCATTGGCTGGAATTACAGCCAATAAAACCTGTTGCATTTGTGCTTCAAAAACAGGTTCAGAGATATTCATTTTTTGCCATACAAATAAGATAACTGCTGGCACAATCAATGATCCTATTGAAAAGAAAAACCCTTGTACAGAAAAGTATTTGATGAATTTATATCCCATTAAAAAGAGTAAACAAGGAAGAATAAATAAATTAGGAAGAGCAGTGCAAACAGCTAAACCGGAAAAAAGAACGAACAAAAATAAATCTTTATTTTTCAGTTGAAAATAATATCGAAGCATAAATAAAACAGTGGAATTAACCATTAAAGGAGACATTAAATTATTACCTAGCCCATAACGTTCGTGTGTGGCAATCATTAATCCAAATAAAACACAACCATACACATAAAAAAGTGGGATACGAGCATAATGCTCCGACAAGATACGAGCAATGGGAATAAGCACTAGCAATCCAATAAAAAATATCACATGAGATAATACTCTTAACACTTTTAATCGTGTAAATATAGGAGTCGTCATTTTTTTCATTCCCATATCAGGTAGCAGTAAAACTAAATAATACAAAGGAGGATGCTTTGCTTGATAAGAATAGTTGCCAAATCCTAATTCTTCACGAGTATTTACAATTCCTGAAACACTTTTATGGGGGTTATTTTTAATGTGTTCAAAAAGTTCTTCAGAAATTGGATCTGATAGTTTAGGAATTCTTCCTGATGATAATTTATCGATGTAATCATAATGTCCATATTCGTCAATTGGACTCCAAGCCTGTTTTGAATTAACAAAGCGAATATTCATATAAAATACAAAAATGCATAAAACTAAAATACTACTATTTATTATCCTATACATCATTTTGAACGAAGCATTATTTTTTCTTTAACCAATCAGGGTTTTCCTCCAATAACTTATCAATATCCGCTTCAGTAATCTCTAATACAACATAACCTGGTGTTTCTTTTTCAATAATTTCATATGTCATTTCATTTGTCCACAAATAAATACAGTCGCTAAATTTTTCCGAAAAAAATGGAATAATTAAATTGAAAAAAGAATCTCGGTATACAACAGCTTTAGGTAGCTTGCTATTTTTTATTTGTGTTCTTACAGTTGCCTGTGTAATTGGAGTATTTTCATAGGTAGGAGCATTCACTAGTTCAAATGAAAAAGTATCTTTTGGCTCAAAATACCATTCTTCATTCAATAAATAATTTTCTAATGATAATTGTTTACTTAAATCGGCATTATGATTATACCTAAATATTTTATTATAATGCGAAAGAGGTAAAGGTGCTAAATCAGGATTAAACTCTGCCATACGATTCATCAGTTTTTTATATCCCAAATATCCTCCTTCAAAATTCCAATGAATATCATGCTTATAATAAACAGTTGTATTTTCCTTTTCTGCTATCAACTCTTTTGTTAAATCAATTATTTTAAACATACTGTTCGCATTCATATAATCCAGTAATTGATTTAGCTTCGAAGCTGTGTTTTTCTTTTTAATAAATGAGGGCAAAAATTCGGGATAAACACTTGATTTTGATGGTAAAATCATAACAAAAAAACGAATTCCTCTCGGTTCGTGAAAGGCATACATTTCTTCTAAATTATTTTTAACCAACTGAAGTTCTTCCTCTGTAAAAAGATTTAAATTTTGGAAATCACCTACATTTTTAGTGTCAATAGAATAAAGCCAAGACTCCTTCCCTACTGCTACTATTTCGGGCTTAGAAGATGTGTTAAATAAAGTATATTTAAAAAAACTATTTAAAGTAGTATATGCTTTTTTAAAACCAAAATTATCTTCAAAATAAGCAGTATAATGTTTCGGATAATCAACTACATTTAAAAAGTTAAAAACAGGTTTTGATGCCAAAACTCTGTTTTCCGAATTTCCTGATGAAGGGAATAAGGACATTCCAATATAGGAGGTCGAAATAATAATTAAAAACAAAAGCACTAATAAATGATTATTGGTAATAACAACATTAACAAATGGCTGAAGTTTTTTATTTAAAATATAAAGTACAA
The DNA here is from genome assembly GCA_016787165.1 of Bacteroidia bacterium. Classification (GTDB taxonomy): domain Bacteria; phylum Bacteroidota; class Bacteroidia; order 2-12-FULL-35-15; family 2-12-FULL-35-15; genus 2-12-FULL-35-15. The sequence continues at coordinate 2,568 of JAEUTT010000314.1, forward strand.
ATAAGAATAAACAAAGGCTAAAAACAAAAGGAATAAAATACAAAACTGGTTTAACAGTTAATTCATTCAAGTAGTCTTCAATCAAAAATTCGGTTAAAAGATTAGAATCTTCACCTACCGACTCTACAAAAACAGCGTCATTTATCAATTCAAATTTTCGAATATCAGCATTAGGTTGAAAGTTCTCAATTATTGAACTCCCTTCGAATTCGATATTTTTAACTAATCCTTTTAATGTAATTTTCTTAATGAGCCACTTTCCTCTTGTTAAGCCGGGATCAATTCTAAATTTCCCTGGTTTTTCAACAATCGGAAAATTAAATTCAATCCTATAGTCTTTTGCATCTGCAGGTATTTTAGCAGATTGCATGTGCTCCAATTTAAATTGCTTATTATCTTCAACAAAAAACTGCAATTCGGATGTCTGTGATGCATCAATTATTATTTCCAACTTAATTTGTTGCTTTACCATATTTGTACCTATCAAAGCTTGATAAAATAAAAATGCTAAGCAAGCAGAAAGCAGTAATGGAATTATATATAAAAGCAATAATCGTTTCATTAAAATCTAAAATAGATAAAAGGGTTATAAGTTGAATTAGCAAGCTCTCCAATAGACAATAATAACAATAATAAAACTACTACTGTTTCAATAACGGTTTTTAATTTCGCAT
>JAEUTT010000318.1 GCA_016787165.1 Bacteroidia bacterium
TAGCAAGGCTACAATAGTAATAAAAATCAGTCTATTATCAAGACCTGTAATGAAAGATCTATCAAATGGAATATTTGCAAACATTGATTTTATGTAATCAATGGCATCAGCAAAAGTATCTATTCTAAAAAACATCCAACCTATTGTTACGACAATAAAAGAATACAATATCTGAACTGGCTTATATAGCTTATTTAAAATATTCGACAAAAAAAGTCGCTCGATTACTAAAAAAAATCCATGAAAGGCACCCCAAACTATAAAATTCCAACTTGCTCCATGCCAAAATCCAGAGATTAAAAAAACAACAAACAAATTTAAATAAGTTCTGTAAACACCATTTTTATTGCCTCCCAAAGGGATATACAAATAATCTTTCATCCAACTACCAAGTGTAATGTGCCACCGTTTCCAAAATTCAGTTATACTTTTTGATGAATAAGGGAATTTAAAATTTTCTGGAATTGTAAAACCCATCATTCTACCTAGACCAATTGCCATATCCGAATAGCCCGAAAAATCAAAATAAATTTGAAAAGTATATGCCAACGCTCCAACCCATGCAGCTGTAGTATTTAAGACTGATGCCTCCTGATTAAAAATAAGATTGGCTTGTTCACCAAAGGTATTAGCCAACAACACTTTTTTTGTTAAGCCAATAACAAATATTTTTAATCCAATATAGATATTTTCAATTGTTATGCTTGAAAAACGATCAAGAAACTGAGCGCTTATTTCTTTATATCTAACAATTGGTCCTGCAATGAGCTGAGGAAATAAAGTGATAAATAGTAAATAATTAGAAAATTTAGGCTGGGGTTCACAATCGTTTCTGTATACATCTACTAAATAACTTATTTTTTGAAATGTTAAAAATGAAATACCAATAGGCAGAATAACCTTGGTCCACTCTATATCATGACCAATTATAGTATTCAAATTATCAATAAAAAAATTGGAATATTTAAAGTAAAGCAACAATAAAACATTTTGTAATATAGCTATAACAAGTATGCTTTTTTTATGCCTATTTTTAAAATTACGAGCAGATATATAATCTACAAAACAACTAATAATTAATAGAGGCAAAAAAGACAATGCTCCCCATGCATAAAACAAAATACTTGAAAGCAATAACCAGTAGTTTTTATACTTATTGGGAATTAAAAAATAGCCAATAAAAAAAATCGGTAAAAAATATATTAAAAATAAGATGCTACTAAATACCATTACTTAATTATTAATAATTGTCCTAAACTTTCATCTTCTTTTATTTCATATTCAAAGTTCATCTTTTCAACTTCATTAATGACTTCAGAAGGCGATAGCATATTGTCATTTAATAAAATCACTTGAGTGTATTTTTTTTCTTTTAAAAAAGATATTGCATTTTTTTTAGCTTTCAATGTAAAATTATCATATTTAAACCCATTATTATTACAAACATATTCTGTCGTACCTGATAGTAAATCACACCAAACAATATCGTACTGGCACAAAACTTTATATTTAAATGAATCTTCTTCAAATGAAATGTGTTCTTTTGAAAAATATCTATTAACCCCATCTAATAGTGAAATAAGAGCAATGACAATCGAAAATATGGCTATCCATTTATTGCTAATTCTCCATCTTATTTCTAGTAAACTAGCATGGTGAATAACAATACCAACAAGAATCATTGATGAAGCATAAGGATAATAATCTACTTGAACTTTATGAAACATAAAAAACAAATAACTAACCAAAGGAAATAATAAATATTTTAAAAATAATTTCCAATCAATTTTTTTATAGTGCAAAAACAATGAAAGAATTACAATTAAGATCAAATGAACTACAAACCAATCAGCATTCGAATAAAAGTAAAATTTAATATTTGACAAAAAATAAAATGTTGTTTCAGTGTCGATGGTAGAATACGTTGAAGCAAGTGGGTTTCCGAGTAACAAATAAACATATACCAAATAAGGGCTTATAGCCAATATTACCACGAATGTATATTTCAAAAAAGTAAAAAAATATTTTTTAATATTATCCTTCCATCTAAATAAAGCTATATCTACAAAAAGAATTAAAGGAAACAACATTAAAACATTTGCTATTCGAAAGTTAATTGTAATAGCAATAAGAAAACAACTTAACAATGGCTTCGGTTTTAAGAGAAAACCAGCCGCTATTAAAAATCCAAAAGTAAATGCTAGTGAATTAACTCTATTTAACTCTGTTATGAATGGCGCTGTTAAGGTTATAAAAAAAGCAAGCAACACAAGAATTAAATCAATAAAAACAATTTCTTTAAATTGCTTGATAAAAACAATAGGGATTATCAAAAATAAAAACATTGCTATCGCAGGAAATATTTTCTTCCTTATTCCCAGTGAAAACAAACTTAATACATACGAAGTTGCTGGAGGATATTGATTTGCAACTTTATCTCCATCGTTAATTGTAAAATAAGCGTAAGGAGTTAACATAACTGCAATTTCAAACGCAGTAACACTATCGCTTTTCAAAACATTAACTAATTCTTTTAAATAAGGACGAGTGTTTTCATACGAAAATGAATTATTGCTTGAAAAAGATTTTGCTAAATTTAAATAGCCAAATTCATCACAGCCTTTGGGTATGGAACCTTGATTATCTGAAAACTTTAAGAAGGCTCCTAAAGAAAAAAGTAAAATTATAATGCTATAAAATAACACTTTATTCATTTTTTAGTTGATTTAATTGCTCAAAAAATCCATATCCAAAATCTAGCATACTGGGTGCTGTAGCAATAAATACAATTGCATCTCTATTTTTCAAATTAGCAATAGAAACAGAACCTGTTCTATTTGCTACTTTAGATCGTTTGGTATTATAAACTGATTTATTGTAATACCAAAACTCTGTAAGAGACGAAAAACAATTTTCAACAACACCCAAATCATAAAAATTCCAAAAAAAACTATCTGAAATAATCAGCAAATTGGGTTTATATCCATCTATGAAGCTTAACTGAGGATACGACAATTCAGGCGATTTCCACTTTGCAATTAAATTTAAAGACGCCAAATAATCATCGTCATTAAATTTTGCTTCTGAAATTTTATCAATCGAAGTGATTTTATAAGATGCTACCTTCTTTTTTAGTTTTTTTTCAACCTGTCTTAATAGCGTATCAGCAACTATTGATGCGCCATATGTACTCCAATGCGCACCGTATTTTGGCATTAAGGTATGTTCCGATGTAATTTTTATGTCGTAAAAATGAGCATCCATATCCAGCACTGTTACATTATTCTCTAAAACTAGTTTCTTGAAAAAGGCTTGATTATTATCTCTCGATTTTTTAAACTCAGCAGGCAAATATTCCTTATAAAAATTTGCCTTATTAGGTGCTATTATAAAAAACAATGGGATGTTTAATGAATCTAAAATTTGCTTTGCACTTGCAAAAGATTTTTTTTCATGGCTTTTAATTGAATCACTTAAAAAATCTTTCCCTTCTAAAGCATAAATATAATTAGGGTCAAAAATATAATTATTTTTCCCAAGAGTTAAAATGGTGTTAATATTTCCAAATAAAGTATAATCAATTTGATTGTGCAATCTTACAAAATCTGCCCTAAAATCAGTATTTTCTTTAATATACACATCTGCATTACTTTGAAAGGAACCATCTACTAGTCCATCAAAAGTATATACCGGCTTCTGACTCATCACATACACTCCAGACAAGCCTGGAACCTTAAAAAAATGAAACAACTGTTGCATCAAGGGGAATACAGCCACTAAAGCAAAAAAAAACAAATAATATTTAAGACCTTTTACATTCATCTTATCACAAATATCTAAAATTATATATCACAAAAGCATCCAAAATCAAGATATTATACACAATTAAATGTCATTAAAACCAAGCTATTTTATCTTCTTATATTACGTAGTGCTAGACATTGTATAATATTACTTAATTTTGACCTTTATAGCAGAAACAGCTCTTATGGAATTAGCAAAAAAACACTTCTATTTATCTAGCTTAGTAATTGTCGTTTTTGCGATTACAAGATTAATTGTCGGACAAGTAAACCCTTCTTATTTTATAGTTGCAGGTTCTGACTTTGTAGACTCTACTAAAATTACACATCCAATTAAAATAAATGAAGGTCAAGGATACGATGGTCAATTTTTTTACCACTACAGCTTAAACCCATTTCAATTTGAGAAAGAAGCAAATGGAATTACCGTTGATTTACCTGTATATCGTATTCAACGAATTGGTTACCCTTTCTTGGCTTGGCTATTATCATTCGGTGGCAAACCATTTCTAGTAAGTTGGGCACTTATCTTAATTAATGTACTCGCATTTATAGGTATTGTTTTTTACACCAACAAACTAGTTATTCACTTTAATTCAAATCAAAAGAACAATATTCTCCCTCTTTTTTTATGCGGTATATTCATGTCATTAGCCCGAGATTTGGCTGAGGTTTTGGAATTATTTTTCTTTATTTCAATGGTATATTATTT
>JAEUTT010000343.1 GCA_016787165.1 Bacteroidia bacterium
AGAATTTTGGAACAAATGAAAAAAGATTTGCGTTTATCTGTTTTGCCCACTCATATTGAGTGTTTTGACAACTCAAATTTTCAAGGCGATTACCCTGTTGCTGCTATGACGGTTTTTAAAAATGCAAAGCCAAGTAAAAAAGATTACCGTCATTTTAATATAAAAACAGTTGAAGGGCCTAATGATTTCGCTTCTATGGAAGAGGTTATATATAGAAGATATAAGCGGGTGTTGGACGAGAGTCTTGAAATGCCCCAGTTAATTGTTATTGATGGTGGTAAAGGACAATTGTCATCGGCTCTTGAAAGTTTAGAGAAATTAGGATTAAGAGGTAAAGTAGGAATAATAGGCATTGCGAAAAAGTTAGAAGAGATTTATTTTCCGGGTGATTCAATTCCTTTGTATCTTGATAAAAGAAGTGAGTCATTAAAAGTTATTCAACAAATACGTGATGAAGCTCATCGTTTTGGAATAACGCATCATCGTAATAAGCGAGATAAAGGAACACTTAAAACAGAGTTGACAGATATAAAAGGAGTTAGTTATACTACCGCACAAAAATTGCTTAGTCATTTTAAATCTGTTAAAAAAGTAAAGGAAGCATCCTTAGAAGATTTGATCAAAGTACTTGGAAATGCAAAAGGAGAATTAGTACATAACTATTACAATAAATAGTTATTGATAAATTATCAATTACACTAATTGCCTTAATTTTTTATTCCTTTATCCAATAAATAATTTTTCATCTATTAAGATAATTTATCGGTCAACAGCTTCATCTCAATTGCAGGCGAAATTTTTTCGTACAAAATATGATAGACTGCAGTAGTGATTGGTATATCAACATTAAACTTTTTATTTATTTCGTAAATACATTTAACACCATAGTATCCTTCTGCTATCATGTTCATTTCCATTTGAGCCGATTTTACAGAATAACCCTTTCCGATCATGTTTCCAAAGGTTCTGTTTCTGCTAAATTGAGAGTAGGCAGTTACTAATAAATCTCCTAAATAAGCAGAGCTTTTTATGTCTCTATTAATTGGATGAACAGCATCCACAAATCGTTTTATTTCTTGAATAGCATTGGATATTAAAACAGCTTGAAAATTATCGCCATACCCAAGCCCATGACAAATACCATTTGCAATCGCAAAAACATTTTTAAGAACAGCAGAATATTCGGTTCCATAAATATCATCAGATACTGTTGTTTTAATATATCTGCAATTTAACTGTGAAGCTACAATGCTAGCAATTTCGGTATTTTGTGAAGCAATGGTTAAATAGGATAGTTTTTCCATAGCGACCTCTTCGGCATGGCAAGGACCTGTAATTACTCCAATATTGTTAATGGTAACGTCAAAATTTTTATTGAAAAATTCACCAACAATTAATAAATCTTCAGGAACTATTCCTTTGATAGCAGAAAAAATCTGTTTGTTTTTAAAGTCAGCAGAATTAAGTTCAAATAATGCTTGTTTTAAAAATGCTGATGGAACAGCCATAATTAAAATATCAGCTTGTTGAATTATATTTTTGATGTTAGAATCTATTGTAAGTTTATTCGTGTCAAATTCAATAGACGTTAAATAATTGGGATTGTGTTTGTATGTTCTGATATGATTGGCTGTTTCTTCGTTTCTAATCCACCAAAAAACAGTTGGAGTATTATTGCAAAGCATTTTTACGATTGCAGTTGCCCAACTACCACCACCAATAACAGCTATTTTTTTTGTAGTACTCATGTTATATGTTAATTTTCAGTGTGAAAATACAATTTTTATATGTAATCAATAGTTTATAAACAGAATTCTTATGTGCTACTTTTTTTAAATTGATACAAAAGAATGCTACATAATGTTAGCAATGCTAGTGCAGAGGTAAAGTAAGAAAATTTAATTTTGGTGTTATTGTATACAAAACTTACTGTGTTATTTCCTTTGGGTACAATTGCTGATATTAATGATTTATTGCTGGTGTAGATGGTGCTAATTTTATTGTTTATATATACGTTCCAGCCTTTGTAATTATTCTGTAATAAAGTAATAATTTGTTGTTCTTTGGTTTGTGTATTAACGATAAAACTATCAGGTGCGAAATAGATTAATTGAGCAATATCACCTTCTGTACTTTTAATTCCTTCTTTCTTAATTTTTAAATAATCTATATTATTTAGTATAACTGTTCGTTGGGTAAATGAACTATCTTTTATGAACTGTTCTAGTTCACTTTCGGGGTGGATTTCATCTGAAAGAAATATAATTTTATTTTTCAAAATAAGATTATAATGCTGAGGTGTTTTATCTCTAAAAAACTCACGTCCAGTAAATGCAAATGAATTAAATCCTTCTGCGGAAACTTGTTTTTGAATGATATTTACATTTTTCCAAAAAGGACCGAAATACATTTCTGATGAATTAACATCTGCAATTGCAATGTCGGGTAATTGAGGAAATCCTGATGGGAATTTTTTAAAGTGTACATTTGATTCTTTTGCCGAAAACTGATGAAAATAAGCCGTGT
>JAEUTT010000379.1 GCA_016787165.1 Bacteroidia bacterium
ATATTCAATCAGCTTTTTGTAGTTATTCAAATCCACACCACCATCAATTTCAATGAGTGCCGAGGACTTAGTTGTGCGAATAATTTCTTTTAAATGTTGAATTTTATGATAGGTGTTTTCAATAAATTTTTGCCCGCCAAATCCAGGATTTACACTCATTACACATACTACATCAACATCAGCAATAATATCGGTTAGCAGGTTTACTGATGTATGAGGATTAATAGCAACACCAGCTTTCATTCCCAATACTTTAATGGCTTGAATGGTACGATGCAAATGGTTACAAGCTTCTAAATGAACAGTTAGTACATCAGCACCAGCATCCTTAAATGTTTGTAAATATCTATCAGGATTTTCAATCATTAAATGCACATCCAAAGGTTTGGTTGCATGTTTTTTTATGGCTTTAATAACCGGAAAACCAAAAGAAATATTAGGGACAAACATTCCGTCCATAATATCAACATGAAACCAGTCGGCCGAACTGTTGTTTATCATTTCTACGTCACGTTGAATGTTTGCAAAATCGGCTGAAAGAATAGATGGGGCAATTAAATGACTCATTGGTATGGATTGCGTTATTTTATGCTTACAAAGGTATAAAAAAGACTGGGAAAATTGAATTTTTAAGCGTTTTTGGGCGTTTAGAAATGAAATTTTATCCACAATTTAACCTTAACTTTGCGTGTTGATTAAAAAAATAAACCAATGAGTACTGCTACGTATGAATTACCCGAAAAAATAGATGCCAAAGAAGCAGATTATTTGTATTTAAAAAAATCAAAAATACAAGGTGCAGGTAAAGGTTTGTTTACTATGGTTCCTATTTACAAAAATGAAATCATCTCCATTTTTAAAGGCGAAATATTAAGTAATAAAGAAGCTGCTCAAAGAGCAATTAAAAAACAAGATGCTTATTTTATAAACATGCTAAATGGTAGCATATTGGATTCAATGACAGTAGATTGTTTTGCAAAATATGCGAATGATGCAAATGCATTTAGTAGTACAAAAAACAATGCACACATTGCATTGGATGAAAATAATACGATTTGTTTAGTAGCAACACGAAATATTAAAGCGGGTGAAGAAATTTATTGCTCGTATGGTAAAAAATATTGGAAAAATTTTTTGAAAAATCAATAAATATTTTTTAAAAAAATTATTTTACAAAATCGATCAATGATTAAAAATTCTGTTTTTGAATGGCGTAAATTTTCGGGTAGCTTACAGTTTTTCTTTTGGTCGTTAATGAGTTGTCGGTTTACATAATGCTTTTAGTTTGTAATGAATCTTTCATAAATCCAGTAAATTAAATACCCAACGGCCATTAGTCTTAGGATAATACTAAAAGCTGAATGTTTTACTTGTCCTGTTTCAAGTGTCAAAGGAAGTTGTTGTTGACTCGTCCATTCAGGGTTAAGCTGCATTCCGAATTGATAGTTTTTGTCGTCTGTTGTTCGAACTTTTAAAACTTGTCCACCGCCAAAAAGCGAATTAATTTTCAGTAGTTGAGCAGTTGAAATAGTGTCAAGCGGAATAGCCCACTTACCACAAACAAGTTTTTTGTCTGTCAACAAAATAACTGCTCGTTGTGAAATTACCCAATCAAGTCCGCGTTGAATGCCTTTATTTGTAGTTGTCACGATACCTTTACTTGCGTCTGCCGCTAATACTTTTTCATTCGGATTTTCTCGTTCAAACTTTCGTCTTGCTCGTCCTGTCCCGTAAATTTGGTCAACAAGCCCTTTTAATAGTTGATTTATCATTGTTGTGCCGTCTTTTAAAATGCCCTACAACCAGTATAGTTCCGCTACTTGTTAGCTTAATTGTATTTGTAAATATAATCAAAAACACAAAAAATATTTATGTTAAAATAAAAGAGGCGGTTTCAAAAAAATTGAAACCGCCTCTTTTTTAAGAATGTTTTATTATTCAATAATTAACTTTTTAGTAAATTTTTGGTTCTCTACATTTAAT
>JAEUTT010000387.1 GCA_016787165.1 Bacteroidia bacterium
ATTAATATATTCTGGTGTCAACTCTGTGACTTTATACATTCTTCCATTAAACACCCTGAAATTTCGATCAGCAAAATCGGTTTTAAAGACAAAATTAGCCCCTTTCATTTTCGCTGAAATGCTTGGATACAAAAAGCCAACAAAAATACCCGTCATTAACAATTTGGTAATTGCTATGGTTGTATTATACTTCCATTCCTCTTCTTTGAATATATGTTCATGAAATTTATCATTCAAAAAGTCATCAATTTTCTGGTTTTGTTCCGCAGCATTTTTTGATCCACCTGCATTTGATAAATAGTAATTGTTAAATATATTTTTATATCCATTGTCAAGTTGTTGGAGGTGTTTAACTCCAATCGGTTGTATTAGAGCCTTTAATGGCGGGTTAACAACAGTAAAATCTATAAGAGTAACTATTTCATTATGTTTTGGCCATGTTTCAATTATAGCCGTGTCCCTTTCTGTTGAGCAATAAAATATATTTTCACCAAGATCGTGGCATCTACCTCTTGAATGCTTTTCCTTTGGTATTTTACTCCAATCGGGATAGGAGATATCAGAAACCAAATTAAATTCAACCTCACCATCGGAATGTTTCCTTGCCCGAAAGACTCCTTCAGGATTCAATTCGTATGGTGTCCTAACATGACCAGTTATTAAATTGCTAAGCTTTTCAGACAATTCAGGAACTTTCCCCTCTGGAGTATTCAGTAAATCAAATTCTCTAATTTCCTTTTCAATATCCGAAACTGTTCTTTTTGAGAGATCATTTCTTTGGTTTATCGCAATACTTTTAGCTATTCTATTCAGTCTTTTGTTATGTCCTTTGTAGTACATTTTAATTTTTTGAAGTAAATATAATGGGTAGAAAAAATGGATGTAATGTTTTTTGCTATCACTAAAATTGCAGGTAACTCAATTCCTTTATTTCCGTTATAACATTGCGGCTTTTTTGTTAAATCCAAATATAGTTCATTTATTATCATGAGTCAATAAACTATTTTTCAATAAGCAGCAGATTATTTATAGCTAGAATTATGGAAGTGATTAAACTCCCCATCTCTCTTTTTTCCATTTTTTTTGTTGGGTGGGTGTTAGGAATGTCCAGGCAACAATGCGGCTTTTTTTGTTTCCTAATTCCATTGGGATGGTGCGTACTTCAACAGCTTCCAGTTTGTTCAGTAAACGGTATATGCTTCTTAAATTGGATTCTTTAGAAACCAAAGTGGTAAACCACAAACAGGATTGCGCAAATTTTTTACTCTGCCAGATCATGTCGCTAATGAATTTTTCTTCGCCTCCTTCACACCATAATTCATTGCTTTGTCCGCCAAAATTCAATACAGGTTTTTCTACTTTTTTATGGGTCAGGTTCTTTAACTTCCTCACCGTTCCTGCATGTGCTTCTTTTAATGAGGAATGAAATGGCGGGTTGCAAATAGTAAGGTCAAATTGCTCATCTTCCAGAATAATGTCCTGAAATATATTTCGTTTGTTGGGTTGTAATTGCAAGTCCAGCTTATCTTTCAAAAAAGGATTGGCTTCTATGATCTTTTGTGCAGACTCCAGCGCCTTTATATCAATATCGGCTCCCACAAAATGCCAGCCGTATTCTTTTATTCCAATTATTGGATACACACAATTAGCACCCACACCAATGTCCAAACAAGTGATGCGTTCTCCCGGGAAATGTTTGTCTTTTTGAAATCCTGCAGAATCACTCAATAACAGATCGGCCACCTGATGAATGTATTCGGCTCTTCCCGGTATGGGAGGACACAAATAATTTTTTGGTATGTCCCAATTCTCAATATCGTAATAATGTTTGAGCAATGCTTTGTTCAGCATCTTTACTGCTTCGGGATCAAAAAAATCAATGGATTCATC
>JAEUTT010000393.1 GCA_016787165.1 Bacteroidia bacterium
TTTGTGTTTTGAATTAATGCAAAGTGCATGTTTTCATAATACTTTAGTAAATCAATGATGGTATCCTGTCGTGCAATACAAACGGTGCCTCCGCTAATGTTCATTGTAATCATACTTGGCATATCCAAAAATGCGCTTGGATTTTGTGTAAAATATTGACTTTTAACAATAGTTGAATTGCTACTTAATACTAAGTATTCTGAAGGAAAAATTAAATAACCATCAGCAGAAATAGTTTTAATACTTGTGAGTGTATTGTTAATCGTGTCGTATTGTGATAGTGTTATTGTTTTTAAATCTATTACTTTATTTGATCTATTATAAATTTCTACAAAATCAACTCCACCTGTTTTAGGATCAACAAGTATTTCATTGATAACAACATCATTGTACTGTGCTGTTTTTGGAATAGCAAAACGTGCTGAATTATAAATTCCCAAAGTATTTCCTACGCAATCATTTATTGTACTTGAAATAGTAATAGTATAAATAAAATCATTTTGTAAGGGCGATGACAGGGCTAAACATACGCTCTTAAATTCAGGTGTAATTGGTTTTGAATGAACAGGGTTTCCTATGCCATTATCAATGTTATAAGCTGTTAAGTTGAGCAAAGTTGTACTATCAATTGATTCATTAAAATACAGCTGAATTGTATCGAATGCAATTACACTTACCCTTGTAACTTGTGGTGACATTACATCAGGATTATTTGCATTTACAGAGTTAATAGAGCCAGGTGTTCCTGCATCGGTGCTTACAGATGCTCTCCAGTTTTCAATTCCAGCACAAGGATTGTTTGGGTCGATTTGCTCTAAACTCCAGCCACCTTCTTTTTTTGTATTGTCTTTGTACCAGGTATCATTATAAGAAACAGTTGAGATGATATTATTTTGAGGTGTTTTTAAACTCAGAGTTTGTCCGCTGTTAGTTAGTGCAGGAAAGCTAGTAACTCCTGTTACATTGTAACTTAAAGGATAGTTGGGTGCAGCTGTGGTAGATACTAAAACGATGTATCCATTTGCAGAAATGGTAACATCGGGTAGCGTTTTTGTATTTGTGCCAGCAGTAAATTTCCATCCATTTAGATTAATTGAATAAGGTGTTCGGTTATATAACTCAACATATTCATAGTTAGGTAAAGAACTAAAAATAGGATCTGGGTCGGCCATAATTTCATTAATAACAATGTCATAAGGCTTGGCTTTGTAATAACTGAAAGGGACAATGGTTGTAGCTATTGTATTTCCAGAACAATCTGCAATATTTGAAATAGTTACATTATAAAATGTTGCAACGTTTAGTATAGATGAAAGTGTAAGTGTTACACAGCTAAGAGTACTGTTTACATTCACTGATAATGGGTTTCCAATTGCATTGTCAATAAAATAGTTGTTTACATTATTTAAAATTATTGCATCAATTGCTTCGCTAAAACAAATTGTAACGCGCGCTGAATCGATGGCTACTGCATTTAAAATAGTTGGTGCTATGATATCTGGTGTAGTATTGTAAATGCTATTTATTATTCCCGGTGTTCCGCCCGTTATGCTGTTAGATGCAATCCAGTTACCATTTTGAGGGCAAGCAAAAGGTTTGTTAGGGTTAATTAATTCTAATGTATAACCACCATCTTTTTTTACTGCATCCTGATACCATGTATCAGAATAATTTACGGAATCAATGATTGTAAGTGTATTGTCTTGAAGTTTTAAATTGTCACTATTATTGTTTAATGATGGAAAACTTCCAACTCCCATTGTTGGTCCAAATACGCTGTAATCAGAAATGTCTGCTGTAGGGCAAATGATTAAATAGCTATTAGGAGTTAATACATAACTACTCAATGTTGCTGTAGAAGAACCATCAGTGAACTTCCACCCATTTAAGTTATATGCATTTGTTGAACTCTTATTATAAATTTCAATAAATTCTCCTGTTGGTAAACCTATTTGTGGAGATGGGTCAGCAAAAATTTCATTGATAATTACATCTTTATAATTTGCCGGGCTTATGGCATAATAAGTATAATTAACACTACCATTTGTAATGCCATTTCCTGAACAGTCGCTTACATTGTTTATCGTAACTGTATATGTAGTAGCTGATGTCATTGGGGTAGCAAGTGTTAATTCAACACAAGTAAGAGTTGGATTTAATGTTACAGCAGCGGGGATTCCAATTCCATTGTTGATAGAATAGTTTGACAGAATACTAGCTTGTGTAATATCCAATCCTTCATTAAAACATATTGTAACATGTGTTGCATCAATAGCTGCTGCACTTATAATTAGTGGAGGGTTGGTGTCGGGTGTTGTGTTGTGAACACTGTTCGTTGTTCCGGGTGTTCCGCCCGATGGATGATTAGAAGCAATCCAATTTCCTGCTGAAGAGCAGCTAATATTAATGTTGGGATTGATTAATTCCAATGTCCATCCCCCATTTAATTTTACAACATCTTGATACCAAGTGTCTGAGTAATTAACGGAATCAATATCTACAAGTGAACTGTTTTTTAATTTTAAATTATCACCGGTGTTGTTGAGTGATGGGAAACTACTTACACCCATTGTTGGGCCAAATATGTTAAATAATGCGGTGTCAGCAATCGGACAAATAATTAAAAATTGATTAGGCGAAATATTATAATTACTAAGGGTGGCAGTTGAACTTCCATCCGTAAATTTCCATCCGTTTAAATTAATGGTATTTGCACTTCTGTTGTGTAATTCTACAAATTCAACTCAAGGTAAACCAACTTGCGGAGTAGGGTCGGCAAATATTTCGTTAATAATAATGTCTTTGAATGAGGTAACAATTGGAGCAAAATAGGTGAAGTTACTTGTTATGCTTGTGATAGGATTAGAACTAAAATCTTGAACATTAATTACCGTAAGTGTATTTAGTAATGCATTTGTAAAGGGTGTAGCAAATGTTAGGTGTACCAAAGCTAAATTAGTAGCATCACGTGTTGCTGTTGAAGGATTTCCTAATCCATTGTCGGCACTGTAATTTGTAGGTGTTTGAGAAGTGGCTAAGTCAACGGATTCGTTAAATAAAACATCTAATGTTGTAGAGGAAGTTACTGTTAATGAAGTAATAGATGGTGCTGTAGTGTCTATTATGATTGGGCCAACATAAAAATTGTCATAAAAAAATTTATTAGCATTGCTTAAAGTGTAAACTGTTGCAAGTCCAAAAAATGATGTGCTTGTATAAGTGTTATCTGTTCCTGTAGCTTGAAGCGAATATGCGGTTCCTCCACTTGGGTCAAGGTACAAGCTCCACATTCCGCTTGCATTACGTGTTACTTTTACGCCAATTGCAAATGAAGCGGCAATAGTTCCGTTTGTTCCTCTGCAAATAGAAGTGCTTGTTAAGCCTGTTTGACGAAAAAGTTCAACCGCATCCAAGCTACCAGCTTCTCCGAATTGCAAATAATAACCATTTAAAGCTCCTTCTAAATTCGATTGGTCGGCAACTAAATACACTCTTCCATAGTTGCTACCAGAGGGA
>JAEUTT010000418.1 GCA_016787165.1 Bacteroidia bacterium
GGAAGATTAGATGAGAATAGTGAAGGCCTTTTAATTTTAACAAATGATAAAAGTTTAAATTTTAAATTATTAAATCCTGCATTTGAACATAAACGTATTTATTTGGTGCAATTGCAAGGCGTTATAACTTCTGAAGCATTAAAACAATTAGAAGCGGGTGTTACCATTGCATTAGATGCTGGTCCTTATTTAACTCGGCCGTGCAAAGTGAAAGTTGTTCCTAAACCTGAAAAATTACCTCCTCGCGGACATCCAATTAGTGATCGCTTGCCTACCTCATGGATTGAACTTACATTAACAGAAGGCAAATTTCATCAGGTTAGAAAAATGACTGCTGGAGTTGGTTTTCCATGCCTTCGATTAATTAGAATTGCTATTGAAGATATTCGTTTAGAAACCATGCAGCCATCAGAAGTGAGAGAACTTAAAAAAGATGCTGTTTATAAAAAATTAAATATTGAATTATAAGCTAATTTTTTCTAGCTGGCTGTTTAATCTTTCTATTAACATGGTTGTAATTCGTTTGTTTATTTCTTGTTTGTTTGTACTATAAAATGTGTACTCTTCCGTTGTAAACATTCCTATTATAATTCCTAAATAAAATATTTTTGATGGTTGATTATTTTTAAAGTGGTGAAAAATAAATTCTTTCTTCTTGTCTTCTTTTAATTCAATAAATTGAATTTTGTTATCAAGGATATAATTATTGAAAATGGTTAAAATGAGTTCGTTTTGAAGTTTTAAAATAGGTCGTAAGCTATTGCTTTGAAACACTTCAATTGGAGTGGATTTTTCTGTTATAACCTTTATTGTAGGGCGTATTGATCGTACTAAAGTAGTTCTGTTTTCCATAAAATGAAAACAAATTTGAAATCAATTTGTTCAAAATGCCATTATTGTTTAATGATTTTTTTTTGAATAATGGTTTCTTCATGATGTATTGAAATAAAATAAACACCATTTAAAAAATGGTTTGTGCTTATTTTAACATCTTTTGAGCTATATGTTTTATTCATTACACATTCGCCAAATGCGTTGTAGATAATAATTGTAGCATTGTTTGGACTTGTATTAAATTGAATATTCAAATCCTCATTTGTTGGGTTAGGGTATATGTTTTCAACCAAAAATACCGACTGATTCAATTGAATACTTACAATGTTGGAATAAGAATAAGCCCCATTAAAATCGGTTTGTTTTAATCTGTAGTATGAGGTATTTGAAAGAGGGTAATAATCAATGCTTGAATAGTTTAAAATGCTTGTTGAGTTTCCAGCCCCATCTACTTCTGCAACTGAACTGAAATAATATCCATCACTACTTCTTTCAACAGTAAAATAATCATTGTTTATTTCGGTGGCAGTTATCCAATTTAATTCAACAGTATTATTTTTAGCAGTTGCAGTAAACGATATTAATTCAATTGGGAGTGGTGCAAGGCAATCTACAAATACAAAATTAGTTTGATTGTATGCTCTTCCTCTTGATTGATGATAGCTATTTCCATTGATGTTATCATCTGAATATCTAAATGCATACACTCTGTAATAATAACAATTGCCTGCGGTTACATCATTATCGGTATAGGATGTGGTGCTCGATGAATTTATTTCAGTAATTACTGTTGCCGATCCTATCGTTGTTCCAACTGTATAACTTGTTCCATCACTTGGTGCAGTAAATATGTTGGATGTGTTTCTTAAAATAATGTATCCAGTTGTGTTATCACTTGGGTTAGGGTCGGTAGCTATAATCCATGAAAATGTAATGTTTCCCGGAATGCTTATGCTTGGAGTAATTGATTGTGAAGCAATACTAGGCTCTCTGAGAGCATCCCAAAAATTAGTATTTCCACTCACACTTGCTCCGCAAGTGTTTGGTAGCCCAAAGGTGGTGGTTGAATTGTTTCTTGCAGTAAATGCATTTCCGGTTGCTGGTCCGTTATAATCACTAATACTAGCTCCCGGGCAAACATAAATTGCATCTCCGGAACTAGCTGTTGAAGCATGGTTTAATTTTGGGGTAGGTAAGGCTGTCCAGTCGGTTCCCGCTATAGTTAAATGTCCAAGTGCATGTACATGTGTTCCTGAGGAATTACGAATCTGAATAATTTCACCACCACCTGCAATGTTTAAACTATTTCCTGCAAATGTTGGGGATGAACCAAAAGTTCCTCCTGTAAAGTAGGTTGCATTTTGGGCTCCTAATTCAATAAAACCATCTGCTTTATTATCATCAATAGTATAGGTTGTGCCTCCGCTTGAAATATCTCGGTGGTGAACCATTATAACAGTTCCTGCTCTCATATTATTCCAAAAGGCAATGTTGTTAAAAGTGATTGCTGTTTGCCAAGCTGTTTGACTAGAATTATTATCTCTTAGAGTCCAGTTACGCAAGTCGGTATTATCAGTAATTACTAATAATTCTGTCCATTCATCCCTAGGATCGGCTGCATTAAAATAACCATTTACCACTACCGCTTGAGAAAAAATTTGGGTAGCAGTTAAAAGTAAAATGGTGAGTAAATGATAATTAACCGTTTTGTTTAACATTTCAAAAAAATAATAGAAATGAAAAGTGGTTTCGGATTATTCGTTGTTAGCGAATTCTTGTAGGGTGCTCACTTTTGCTATGTAATTTTAAATAGCGTTACAAATATATAGCAAAAAAAAGCTGGGTATGTTAGAATAAAATTAACCTTTTATCAACAATTTAAGAAGGTGTTAATTTTTAATAATTAAACGAACTAAATGATAGAGTAGGCTTGGGTTTACTGGTTTTATGGCTACATGTTCGTTTACTGAAATTTTTAAGTACGACTCTAAATCAACAATGTTTAATAAATCAATTTTTTTATTGTGTTCTAATTCTACTTTTTTATTAAAATTTTCAATCTCTTGAATTGGATTTTGAGTATTTACAACAATTAAATCAGGAACAAAATGGATGGTAATTTCATAGGCAACATCTAAGCTGTTTACTTTACCAACTTTATAGCCTTTGTTAGCTAAGTATTTTTCGGCCGTATTACTTTCTTCTTCATTTTCATAAATGAGTAATACTTTTTTCTTTTTAAGTAACATGGTGTTTAATTTTATATTACGAAGGTAGTTTTGGTTTGAAAAAATAAGGTTACGCCTGTATTAACAAATAGTAAACAGTCTTATTTATAAGGATTACAGACAATCTGCTTTTTTATTTTCAAAAATTGCTTATATAACGTACTTTTGCATCCCCAATAGTATTAAACTAATAAAATATTAAGCAATGAACAAAGGACCGATTTCTCAATTTATTGAAAAGCACTATAAACATTTTAATGCAGCAGCTTTGGTAGATGCAGCTAAAGGGTATGAAACTCATTTAACCGAAGGGGGTAAAATGATGGTTACGCTTGCCGGTGCCATGAGTACGGCTGAATTAGGTAAATCATTAGCAGAAATGATTCGCCAAGGAAAAGTAGACATTATTTCTTGTACGGGCGCCAATTTAGAAGAAGATATCATGAATTTAGTGGCTCATTCGCATTACAAGCGTGTGCCTAATTACCGTGATTTATCGCCACAAGATGAGTGGGATTTGTTGGAAAATCATTATAACCGAGTTACGGATACTTGTATACCGGAGGAAGAAGCTTTTCGTAGATTACAAAAACATATTCATAAAATTTGGAAAGATGCTGATACTGCCGGAGAACGTTTTTTTCCGCACGAGTATATGTATAAAATATTGTTAAGTGGTGAACTTAAACAATACTATGAAATAGATCCAAAAGATTCGTGGATGTTGGCCGCTGCAGAACGGAACTTGCCTATTGTTGTACCGGGATGGGAAGATTCTACCATGGGAAATATTTTTGCTTCTTATGTTATCAAAAAAGAAATAAAAGCAAGTACTATGAAATCTGGTATTGAGTACATGGCTTGGTTGGCCGATTGGTATGTAAAAAATTCAGAAGGAAAAGGTGTTGGCTTTTTTCAAATAGGTGGTGGTATTGCTGGTGATTTTCCTATTTGCGTTGTTCCTATGTTATACCAAGATATGGAAATGGAAAACATTCCTTTTTGGAGTTATTTTTGTCAAATATCCGACTCTACAACCAGCTATGGTTCGTATTCTGGAGCTGTTCCAAACGAAAAAATTACTTGGGGGAAATTAGATATACATACTCCTAAATTTATTGTAGAGAGTGATGCAACCATTGTAGCACCATTAATGTTTGCTTGGATTTTAGGCTGGTAATATTTAAAAAATAAAGCACAAATACCGAAAACTCCCGTAAATTTGCGGGAGTTTTTTATACATATTGTTTTGGAATTAAAATTAAATATTACACCTATTCAGGAATGGTTTCCAGCGTTTCAAAAACCATTGCTTTTTGTAGGTCCTTGTAGTGCCGAAACTGAAGTACAAGTATTGAGTACAGCACATCTCATTGCTCAGCAGTTTCCTCATGCTGTTTTTAGAGCAGGCATTTGGAAACCACGTACTCGACCAAATACATTTGAAGGTATTGGAGATGCAGGATTGCAGTGGATGAAAAAAGTAAAATCCGAAACAGGATTATTAACGGCAACCGAAGTAGCCACTGCCGAACATGTTGAAAAATGTTTGGAAGCTGGTATTGATATTTTATGGATAGGTGCTCGAACAACGGTAAATCCATTTTCAATTCAAGAAATTGCAGATGCTCTAAAAGCAACCAATGTTCCGGTGTTTATAAAAAATCCAATCTATGGAGATATTCAACTGTGGGCAGGTGCATTAGAACGAATAAATAATGCTGGCATTACTAAAATAGCAGCCATTCATCGTGGCTTTCATTCATATGATAATGGCCCATTTCGTAATTCTCCTAATTGGGAAATGCCTATCGAACTAAAATCTATTTGTCCGGATTTGCCTATTGTATGCGACCCTTCACACATTGCAGGAACTCCTTCTTTGATACCATACATTGCTCAAAAAGCAATGGATTTGGCAATGGATGGATTGATGATAGAAACACATATTAATCCAAAAGTAGCTTTAAGTGATGCCAAGCAGCAAGTTACACCTGATGAGTTATTTAAAATAGTGTCAGATTTGCGCATACGCTCGGCATCTACCGAAAATGTTGAGTTTCAAACTACATTAGATGAGTTTAGAAAACATTTGAATAAAATTGATAATGAATTATTGGAACTGCTAGCAAAGCGAATGGCAATTTCAACTAAAATAGGAGAGTATAAACGTGATAATAATGTTACCATTTTGCAAGTTGAACATTGGAAAAAAATAATTGATAAAGGCTTGCGATTGTCGGAGCAGTTAGGCTTGAGAGAAGATTTTGTTAAAGGGCTGTATCAATTGATACATGATGAATCTATCAGACGACAAACCGATGTAATGAATAAAAAATTAGATTAGTTTCAATAATTTAGTTTCCTCGTTTAGTTTTCCATCTGCACAATTTTTTAATAAGTTTAGTCCTGGCTTTTTCCCCTTTTCAATTGTTCCTAATTGATTTAAATTTAAAAAATCAGCACCATTTTTTGTCGCCCATGTGAGCAAAGTGTTTAAGTCAATTGAAGGATTATGTTTTGAAATTGTTTTAAGTTCATCTAAAATAGATAAGTTCCAGTTAGATGCTAAACTATCCGTTCCAATGGTAATAGCACATCCCGAACCAATTAAAACATCATAATTAGGCAGTGTGTTTTCAATGTACATGTTTGCATTCGGACAAGTACAAAAAAATATTTTCGATTGAAAATCTGGTATTTCTGATTTTAAAAAATCAACATCTTTTTCGGTGGTAAATGTGTTATGAACTAACAATATTTTTGATGCATCTTTTAAATACGGTAATGTTGATTGCAAAGAATTTTTCCCTGTTTTGCGCATCCAATCGATAGTAATCCCCATTGCTTTAAAGGTATCGTACATTGCACCACTATTGCTTTCAAATAATTCGCTTTCTTCTTTGCTTTCTTGATTGTGTATGGTTATAATACTGCTGTGTTGCTTAACATTTTTATTAATTAATTTCAAAAGATCTACCGACATGGTATACGGAGCATGTGGTGATAAAGAAGAAGAATTAGATTGATTGTTGAATTGAGATAATTCTTTTTGAAGATTTAACCCATTTTCATACACCATTGTTGCTTTGGACGGGTCTAAACTAAAAATTTCAATGAATGTATAGTAACTTAAATTTTCTTTTGTTTTTTGTTTAAATGTACTGTTGTTATTGGAAATATCTCCTACTGCAACTATTCCGTTACAAATCATTTGTTGTTCGGCAACTTCAATGCTTTTTTGAATTTCTTCTTTTGAAAAATTGTTTCTTTTTTCAATCAATTCTGAAATAAAACCTGTCATGCCTTTATGCTCGCTTACCTTATTTTTTAAATGAGAGAGTTCTAAATGGCAGTGTGCATTTACAAAACCGGGACAAATAATACCATTCAGTTTTTGGATGTTAGAAGCTGAATGTTGAGTATTTGAATATTCAGAAATGTCAACAATTACTCCATCCTCATTTACTGTAACTACTCCATTTTTAATAGGAGGACTTGAAATTGGGAAAATGTAATCGGCTGAAAATTGACGCATAATTATAAATTACTTCTATACATTCTCTACTTTGATTTTTTTTAAAAACTCAATGGTGAACCGACAATTAAGCCTTGTTAGTTCAAGTTTGTCTGTTCATAGTCGAGAGTTGTGCTAGTGTTAAATAATAG
>JAEUTT010000431.1 GCA_016787165.1 Bacteroidia bacterium
GAGCAAAATAATGATTATTTTACTATTGAAAAGACAAAAGATTTTTTAAATTTTGAAACCGTTTCATTAATTGATGGTTCAGGAAATAGCTATACGATTATACATTATCAAGCTACGGATAAAGCTCCTTATCAGGGTTTAACTTATTATCGTTTAAAACAAACCGATTATAATGGAGATTTTAAAAATTTCCCTTTCGTGGCTGTAGAGTTTAAAAGCAAAAATGAATTTTCGTTTGATATTTATCCAAATCCTACGAGTGGTGAAAAATTGAATTTAAAATTGAACTCTGAAATTGGACAGCAAGTTATAGTAGTTGTATACGATATTACAGGGAAAGAAAGTTATTCAAAAATATTAATTACTGACACAGCAGGTGAAAGTGTTTATGCCGTTGATGCTTCTAATGAATTAAGTGCTGGTATTTATATCATAACAGCTACTTCGAATCAAAACATTTACAGTAAACGTTTAATTGTAAAATAGGCATTTGTTTAGTATGCGATTAGCTGCAAAACATATTTTTTATGGTTCTATTTTAACAATAGCAATTACAGTATTTACAGCTTGTATGATAAAACTATATTTATAGTATAGCTATTCAATAATTGCAATTCCAGCCGTTTTAGTCCCAATCCATTTTTTACCTTGGTGGTCAATGGTAATACAAGAAATAGAATTGTCGGGCAAATTAGAATTGTTCATGTGGTATGAATCCCAATTGATATCATTGAGCTTACAAACCCCTCCGCCTTCAGTACCAATCCATTTTTGATTGTTTTGAAAACAGACTACAGGTCGAACCAAATTTAATGTTAATCCAGAATTGTTTGAGTTAAATACAGTCCAGCTACTTCCATCAAATTTTGCCAATCCTGCATTGGTGCCAATCCATTTATTGTTTAATGAATCAATTGCAATGGAATAGATACTATTGTTAGGTAATCCGGAATTACTCATGTTAAAGTGCGTCCAAGAAGTGTTTCCATCAAAAACAGATATTCCGGAGCCTGTTCCAATCCATATTTGATTATTTATATCTACAGCTACAGCTCCAACAGAGTTATTAGGCAAGCCCGAATTAGCTGGTGTGTATTTTGTCCAATTAGTACCATCAAATTTAGCCAAGCCACCACCACTAAATGTTCCTACCCAAAGATTATTGTTGTTGTCTATGGCAAGTGAACGTATTTTATTGAGTGGTAAAAGGGAGTTGCTTGTATTGTATATTGTCCAATTTGTTCCATCATATTTTAGCAAGCCATTATTGGTTCCCGCCCAAATAATTCCACTGTTATCAGAAATAATAGTATTTATTATTTTGCTAGGGAAAGAAAAGCTTGCTGAATCAAAAATTGTCCATATACCCGAATTGTATTTACAGATACCATTATTGGTACCTATCCATAAACAATTGTTGGCATCTTTTGTTATTGAATTAATAACATTGCTAGTCAAAGTTGAATTGTTTTGGTTCAGAAGTGAAAACTGCTGAACTTCAGGTGCTTCAGGTAAAGGCACTTCATTGTCTGCTTTTTTACAGGCACCTAAAGTAATAATTGTTAAGAAGAAAAGAAGGTGTTTCAATATGTATAATAATTAATGGGATGTTAAATGTATGAAAAGGATTTGTTTTTTCCTAATATCTTGATAATTAATTAAAAAAGTGCTTGTTTTATTACTCATGTAAGAATTTTTTTTAATTTTACATTAATTATTTTTTAAAAATTAGATAAATGAAAAAAATGCTTTTTATGATTCTGTTTTGTCTTTTTTCAG
>JAEUTT010000445.1 GCA_016787165.1 Bacteroidia bacterium
ACCATCACTCCTCCCGAAAGGCTTGTAATTCTGCTTTGTGTAGTAGAGATGTTACGAATTAATGAATCATTTTTAAAATTATCGTAAATGCTATTTTGCCCGTTTGATGGGAATGTGCTGGTAGGATCATCAATAACATAACCTTGTTGGTCTGGCGGAACATGTAATGCATCTTCTCCTAAATCAGCAAATGCAACGGCATCGCGAATATCGTTTGTTGAGTTATTTGTATTGGTTACCCAAACCTCAAGTCGGGTAATGTTTATTCCTGAACTGATGAGGGGTAAAGTAGCTAAAGCACCATTAAATTGATCTCTAAAATAATGTCCAAGAAAATAATGTTTGTTTACTTCATATGCATCACCGTTTACTTCAAATCTACTTACTTGCGCTCCACCCGTTACTTCTAGTTCCGATTTTTTTCCTTTTTGTTGAGATACAATTCCAGTAACGGTCATTCTTCCAAATTGCAATTGTGTTTTTACTCCAAAAAGAGTTTGGCTTCCGGTAATTAATGAACCATTCAAAGGCATGTTTACGTTACCAGCCTCAATTTTTTTAATGATTTCATCTTCATAACCAGTGTATTCCAATTTCATTTGATTTTCAAAATCAAATGTTGCTTCGGTATTGTAGCTGGTTGTTAATTTTAATTTGTCTCCAATTTTACCAATTACGTTTAATTGAATTTTTTCGTCAAAGTCGAATGTGCTTATTTTCCTTTGTCGTTCAGGAATAGCAGGGTTTTCTGTTTTTGTTCCTCGGTAAGCAAAAATTAATTCGGCAGAACCATTTGGACGAATGTCTACTGTATTTCCTCCAAAAATTCGATCAAAAATTTCGCCACCAACATGGAGTTTAGGGATAGCAGTTCCTCCACTTTGATTGTTTTGAGTTTCGGCATGAGAGCGAGAATTCCAATAACTTCTAGTTTGCTTTTTAAACATATAGTTTTGATACTCTTCACTTTCCATGTAGGTAGGTGGTCTGTAGTTCATTCCACCCATTGTTTGGTTGATGTTGTAATTTCCTGTTGTAGGATCGTACTCTACATTGGTGTTTATGTTAGAAGGATTATTAAGCATCAATCCTCCCGAATTAGGGTAGTTAAGCGGATCTCCGGTTGATTGGTCGTTAAAGTTATAAGGTAAATTAACTTCCGGAGTATCTAGTTCAATGGTTCGATTCGCATTTGCTGCATGGTTGTATGAACTAACGCTTGCGTTAGAACTTACAATTACACTAAGCAATGTTGCTGAAGCGCCTGCTACTGCAGTGTATTTTAGTATTGAACGAATCACTTTTAAACTATAAATTTTTTAATGCCGACTTAATTAACTGTTCAACACTCAAACCAGTTCCTTCTGTTTTTAATACTTTATCCAATGCTTTGTCGGCAATTGATTTATTGAAGCCCAAGGCCACAAGAGCAGATAACGCTTCTTCTTTTAAAGTATTGTTTGAAGAAACAAAAAAATCGGATGATAGTTCGTCTTTTCCCATTTTCCCTTTTAAATCTACAATTATTCGTTGTGCTGTTTTTTCTCCTATTCCTTTTACACTTTTTATCAATGCTACATTTCCTGTTGCAATGGCGGCTTGAATTTCGGCAGCTGATAAAGATGATAACATAAGTAAAGCACTTGTTCCTCCTACACCCGAAACAGAAACTAACAGTCTGAATAAATTTCGTTCGGCAGTGTCAGCAAAGCCAAAAAAGCGAGGCATATCATCACGAACGTATAATTGTTCGGTATATAATTTGCATTTTTCACTATCTCCAATTTTCGAAAACGTATTTAATGAAATTTGCATAACATACCCAACACCTCCTGCATCAATAACTGCATAGGTTGGTGTTTTTTCTACTAATTTTCCTTCAATATGGTAAATCATGTTAATGCTTTATAATGACGTATAATTTTAAAAAGGTTGCCTATTTTTTTGCTTGTGCATCCACTACTGCAATAGTTACCATGTTTACAATTTCTCTTACAGAGCTTCCCAATTGTAAAATGTGCACTGGTTTTTTCATCCCAATTAAAACAGGGCCAATTGCTTCTGCTGCACCCATTTCTTGAATTAGTTTGTAGGCAATGTTACCCGCTGCAAGGTTTGGGAAAATAAGTGTATTTACTTTTTTATCAACCAAATCGGAGAAAGGAAATTGTTCTTTTAATAGCTCATTGTTTAATGCAAAATTTGCTTGCATTTCTCCATCTACAATTAGTCCTGGATAATTTTTATGTAAAATTTCTACTGCATCACGCACCTTGTTTGGCACTTCACCTTCTGAAGAACCAAAATTAGAGTAGGATAACAATGCTAAGCGAGGAGTAATGTTTAATCGTTTTACACTATTGGCAGATAATATTGCAATGTCAACCAACTCTTGAACAGTTGGATTTACATTCATAGTTGTGTCAGCGAAAAAGTAAGGACCTTGTTTGGTATTCATGATATACATTCCGGCAACGCGACTAACTCCTTCTTGAACACCAATAATTTGTAGCGCAGGCTTAATTGGATCGGAATATTTTCTGGTTAAACCAGAAATCATTGCATCCGCTGCGCCTGTTTCTACCATCATTGCGCCAAAATGATTTCTTTCTTTCATTATTTTTCGTGCTTCGTATAGTGTAAAACCTCTACGTTGACGTTTTTTAAAGAACAAATCACCAAAAGCATTTCTTCTTTCTTCTTCTGATTTGCTTCTAGGGTCAATAATTGGAATATCTCCTAAATCCAGATTGTTTTCTGCAATAAGTTTTTTAATTTTTTCGGCATCACCTAATAATATTGGTTTTGCTATTCCTTCATCAGCAACTTGCTGTGCGGCTTTTAAAATTTTGTAATGATCAGCTTCTGCAAATACAACACGTTTTGGATTTTGCTTTGCTTTGTTGGTAATGTTTCTGATGAGTTTATTGTCAAGGCCTAGTCGGTTTATTAATTCTTGCGTGTATGCTTCCCAATCTGTAATTTTAAATTGTGCAACACCTGATTCCATTGCTGCTTTTGCTACTGCAGGTGCAACAGTATAAATTAATCGAGGATCAATTGGTTTAGGAATAATGTACTCAGGGCCAAATGTAATGTTCTTTGAATCGTATGCTAAATTTACTGTTTCAGGAACAGGTTCTTTCGCTAAATTGGCAATGGCGTACACAGCAGCCAATTTCATTGCCTCGTTAATTTGTGTTGCTCTTACATCAAGCGCTCCTCTAAAAATAAAAGGAAACCCTAATACATTGTTTACTTGATTAGGATGATCGCTTCTTCCTGTTGCCATAATTAAATCGGGGCGTGCAGCAATTGCATCTTTGTATGGTATTTCAGGGTCTGGATTTGCTAATGCAAAAACAATCGGGCGCTTTGCCATTGACTGAACCATTTTTTGATTCACTACATTTCCTTTTGATAGCCCAACAAACACATCCGCATCTTTGATAGCTTCTTCAAGTGTTTTTACTTTTTTGTTTGTGGTAGCAAAAAATGTTTTTTGTGCATCTAAATCATCACGGTCAACACTCAATACACCTTTACTATCTAGCATGATGATGTTTTCTTTTTTTGCTCCAACAGCAATGTATAGTTTTGCACAAGAAATAGCGGAAGCTCCTGCACCATTTACTACAATCTTAACTTTTTCAATTTTTTTCTTTGCTACTTCACAAGCATTTAATAAAGCAGCAGCAGAAATAATTGCTGTTCCGTGTTGATCATCATGCATCAAAGGAATTTTTAGTTCATCTTTTAGTCTGCGTTCAATTTCAAAACACTCAGGAGCTTTGATATCTTCTAAATTAATTCCACCAAAAGTTGGGGATATTGCTTTTACAGTATTTACAAATGCATCCACATCGGTAGCATCTACTTCAATATCAAAAACATCAATATCGGCAAATATTTTAAATAGCAGGCCTTTACCTTCCATTACAGGTTTGGAGGCTAAAGCACCAATGTTGCCCAATCCGAGAACTGCTGTTCCATTGGAAATTACAGCAACCAAGTTTCCTTTAGCAGTATATTTATAGGCATCTTCCGGATTTTTTTCAATTTCTAAACAAGGCTCAGCTACACCTGGAGAATAGGCTAATGAAAGGTCGCGCTGTGAACTGTGCGGTTTTGTTGGGATAACTTCGATTTTTCCTGGTCTGCCTTGTGAATGATAATCCAAGGCATCTTGCTTTCTGAATTTTGCCATTTATAGTTAAAAATTTTGAATTGCGAATATAACAAATAATCAATAATTACAAGCGATTGAGTAGAATAATCTAAGGATTAAAAAATGGGGCTAAAACTTGCTTTTTCGAAATTGTTTTTATAGAATATTTCCGACTAAAAAAGTTAGAAAAAAAGGGGAAGATTTTATGATAAAAACTAAAACAAAAGAAGCCTGCATAAAATCGTTTATGCAGGCTCAAATGATTTTAAAAATAGGTTTTAGATATTGTGTGTTTTTATGGATAAATTATACCAATGCAATATCAAATTGTACTAGGTCAACAAACTCCTGAACGCGAGCATCTACTTGCTCTTGAGTTAAATTAACCAAATTTTCTGTCCCAAATTTTTCAACACAAAACGAAGCGGTTGCTGAGCCAAAAATGATGGCGCGTTTCATATTATCAAATGAAATATCTTTTGTTTC
>JAEUTT010000162.1 GCA_016787165.1 Bacteroidia bacterium
AGTGAGTAGAATTAAAAAGTTTTAACAAAACAAAAAACAATAAGGATATACACAACGCATAAATTAAAATATTGATAAAATGACTAATATGCGGATTTGCTCCAAAAATTTCATATTCAACAGCGTATGAAACTTTTACCAATGGTCGGTATTCATAACTCTGTTTACCATCCATAACGTAAGTTGTAGTAAGTATTTCAGGGATAGCTTTGATTCCTTTTTGCACCTGCTTATTGTTCAGTATCACATACTCATCATCCATTGCGTATTCATTACTAACACTTTTTCCAAAAATCAAAAAAGACAATGTAAAAAACAATAGAATGTAATTTCTAAATAATTTAGTACTAATAGTTTCAAAATGCATTTTTGGTAATGCCATAAAATATTTATTTTTTATAATCTCAAATGTAATTAAAATATATTTTCATTCACATAAAAAAAGTATCTTTGAGAGGTTATGTCTCTACAAATAAAAAACATATCAACCTACTTACCACCCGAAATTGTAACCAACGAAATGTTGGTTAAACAATTCCCTGATTTAAATGCAGATGATATATTCAAAAGAACAGGTGTAAAAGAAAGACGAAAAACAAGCGAAGACTTTATTATGTCCGATATGGCGTATGAAGCAGCAAAACAATTATTTGAGAAAAATCCAAATGCCAAAGAACAAATTGATGCAATTATTTTAATCGGTCATGGGTACGATTACAAAGCACCTATTACTGCTGCCATTTTACAAAATAAACTAGGATTATCTCAAAGCATACTTACAATTGATTTGCCTCATGGATGTACAGGTTATATTAATGGCTTAGCTGTTTGCAAAGGTTTAATTGATGGCGGAATGGCAAAAAATATTTTATTGCTTACCGGAGATACTCCATCTTATGTAATTGATAAAAAAAATGCTGAGCTGCTTTCTATTTTTAGCGATAGTGCAACTGCAACACACATTTCCGCCACTGATAAAACTCAATACGAAAAATTTATTTTTGGAACAGACGGTACTGGCGCCAAAAACTTAATTGTACAAAATAGTAGCAGTAGATTTCCTGCTGATACAAAATACCTTGAAAACGGAGGAAGATTGAATGGAACTATGACAATGGATGGAGTTGAAATATTTAAGTTTGCAATTCGAATTGTTCCAAAACTTATTGCAGACACTTTAGAGAAAAACAATTTAACACTAAATGATATTGATTATGTAATTTTTCATCAAGCAAACTCATTTATGCTGGATGTTTTACGAAAAAAAATAAAAATTGAAAAAGATAAATTTTATAACGATATTAGCCACACAGGAAACACAGTTGCATCCACCATCCCTATTGCATTAAAAGATGCGGAAGAAAAAAAGCTAATAAAACGTGGTGATAAAATTTTATTGGCAGGATTTGGATTGGGTTACACATGGGGAGCAACAGTTATTAGTTATTAGTTATTAGTTAGAAGTTAGAAAGTTGGAAGGTTGGAAAGTTGGAAAGTTAGAAGGGTTGAAAGGGAATACTTATAAAAAAATACGCTAAAATATATGATGACAATTGAAGAGTTTACAACAGAAATTGAAAAAGAATTTGAAGATGTAGAGCCGGGAACCATAACACCCGACACTAATTACCGTGAAATAAAAAGTTGGAGTTCTATGTATGCGCTGATTGTTATTGCATTTGTGGATGCTAATTTTGACGTAGAACTAAACGCAGATGATTTAAGAAATTCACAATCTATCAGAGATATTTACAATATTGTAGCAGCAAAAAAACAAGCATAGC
>JAEUTT010000508.1 GCA_016787165.1 Bacteroidia bacterium
TTTGACTATCAATATAATTTATAAAATTTTCTTTTTCGGCAGTAGAATATTCATTGACAAATCTATCTGACTTATCCATAATATCGGCAGCGATATAATTTACAGGCCATAGTTTATAATTGTTGTAAATTTGATTATCAATCAGTGCTGTCAACTGCTTTATTTTTTCATTTTCGTTTTCTAGCTTATCAATTTCATCTAACTCGTGTATGATTGGTTTTCCTACTGCTAAATGTATTCTACCTTTCTGTTGTTTAATACCGGTTAAAATGCTATTCAAATCTTCGCCTTCTGTTTTTTTGTATTTAGTATGCAATGATGATAAATACAATTCCTGTACTTTTAAAAAATCACAGGGTTCATATTCGTATGAAATTGAAAGCGGAACTATTTTTAATTCTTTAAAATTTTCAGAAAAAGATTTTTTACCACTTATGTTTAACATTTTTAAAAGACCTGTTTGAGTTTGGTCGTTTCCATCTTTAGTTCTTCCATTTCGTTGTGCTATCCATACCGACACTTTTTTATCTAGAATTGTATGACGGATATAAGCAGATAATTTTTTAGAAATGTCATACAACTCACGAGCCGTACCTTCTCGCTGAACGGTAAACATTCTGTTTATTCTTCCGAAATCGGTTATGAAACCTTTTTCCATCAAATTATTCCCAAATGTGATTTCGGAAGTTTCATGACCGTGTGCAAACAATAATACTTGTAAAATAGCGGAGTCCAATAAAATATCTCGATGGTTTGCCACAAATAAGTAGTTTTCATTTGGTTGAATATTTTCAAAACCAGAAGATGTTAGCCCTTTTGATGTTGTATTTACAATGGCCTTTATTGCAAGATCCATAAATTCAACCTGAAAATCAATACTACATTTTACTCTTGCTACTTTTTCCATCACCACCTCTTTGGTCATGTGTGGCCAAAAATAATTTATCAATTGCATGAACAAAGGATCTTCTACCATACGGTGAATCACCTCCTGCACTTCATGGTCATAATAGGGGCGTAAATCATCAAAGTTATATAATTCAGACATATTATTGTTGTAAAATTAAGAACTAAAAATAGTCTTTTTTGTTTTAAGTTTGCTAAATCGTATAAAATAAAAAAACAAACAGCTTTTTAATTATTCTTATCTTTGTACAATCTATGTTTACAATGCTTTTAAAAAATATATTTCGAAATATCTTCTATTCTTTTTTTGTAATTACCGACTTCCTTTTTTTATTTCTCGTTTGGTTTATCATAACTGTTACCATTGAGTATCCAAAAATTGAAAACGAACTATTACTATCGCTTGAGCGAAAACAAATTGCTCCCGATTTTTATACCATTAAAAACAATTGGCTAAAAAAAAGCGAAACTGGTTTATGGGAAATGTATGTGGAAGGCGATGGATTTGAGAGAGGTGTTATGGAAGGAAAATTAAATAAGGAACTTGCCGAAAAGCAAGAAATAGCCTTTATTGATCAAATTCAAATAATGATTCCTTCCAAAACAATGCTCAACTATTTGAAATTTTTTATTGCTTTTTTTAATCGAAATTTAGATAAACACATTACTGAAGAGTACAAACAAGAAATTTATGGCGAATCCCTATTTGCATCCGACAAATTTGATTTTGTGGCGCCCAAATACTACAGAATGCTAAATTATCATGCAGCTCATGATATAGGACATGCCTTGCAAGATAAAAACATGACTGTTGGTTGCACCGCTTTTGGAGCATGGCAAAACAAAACAGATGACAACTCTGTAATTATTGCACGCAATTTCGACTTTTATGTTGGAGATGCCTTTGCAGAAGATAAACTTATCAATTTTGTAAAACCAACAAATGGCTACAAACTAATGATGGTAAGTTGGGCTGGGATGATTGGAACCGTATCCGGAATGAATGAAAAAGGATTAACTGTAACTATTAATGCATCTAAATCGGAAATCCCGACAGGAGCAGCTACACCTATTTCACTTGTTGCACGCGAAATTTTACAATATGCAAAAAACATTGATGAAGCTTTTGCGATTGCACAAAAACGAAAAACATTTGTTTCTGAATCAATTTTAATTGGCTCAGCAATAGATAATAAAACAGCAAGCATAGAAAAAACACCCTCCAAAACAGAACTCTTCATTTCTCCTAATCCTGATTATATTATTTGCGCAAATCATTATCAAGGCAAAAGCTTTATAAATGATAAAATTAATCAAGACAATATAAAAAGTTCTTCTTCCAATTATCGCCTTAACCATTTAACACAACTTATTGAAAACAAATCAAAAATAACTGTTACAGATGCAGTAGCAATGATGCGAAATAGAAATGGAATGGATGAAAAAAATATTGGAATGGGAAATGAAAAAAGTCTAAATCAACTCATTGCTCACCATTCTGTTATTTTCAAACCCGCAAAATTGCAAGTATGGGTATCTACAAATCCTTTTCAATTAGGGCAATACGTATGTTATGATTTAAATAAAATTTTCGAAGAAGCACCTGGCTTGCAAACAAAAAAAGAATTGTACGAAAAAGAATCAAACATTGCCGCAGATAGTTTTTTATATTCTAAAGAATTCAAACAATTTAACGCCTACAAAAAAACACGAACATTTTTTAGCTTCATTAAAAAACACAACTTAAACTATCGTGTTTCTAAAAAAATAATTATAAACTTTTTAAACACAAATCCTGAATACTGGGAAACATATTATATATTAGGAAATTATTATCGTGATATAAAATGCTATAATGCGGCAGAAGCAAATTACAAGCTTGCATTAGAAAAAGAAATCACAACAAGTCAAGATGCCGAAATTGTAAAAAAAGAA
Organism: Bacteroidia bacterium; assembly: GCA_016787165.1. Taxonomy (GTDB): domain Bacteria; phylum Bacteroidota; class Bacteroidia; order 2-12-FULL-35-15; family 2-12-FULL-35-15; genus 2-12-FULL-35-15. The sequence goes on from JAEUTT010000508.1 coordinate 2,842, forward strand.
TTGAAAAAAATTAATGAACTAAGAACAAGTGGAATTATTACACCATAAAACAAACATAATTGGCTTGATTCGGTAAATTCGTAAAAAATCGTAAATGATTATAGGAATAGGAACAGATATAGCAGAAGTACCACGTATAGGCAAAAGCATTGAAAATATTAGCTTTAAAGAGAAGGTGTTTTCTAAAAATGAAATTGCTTATTGCGAAACCAAAACCAATAAAGCCGAAAATTATGCCGCTCGATTTGCAGCCAAAGAAGCATTTTTTAAATCATTAGGAACAGGCTGGAGAGGTGGAATGGCTTTTAATGAAGTGGAAGTAATTAATGATGAATTAGGGAAGCCGAACCTATCTATCATTGGTAAAACGGCAGAGTATATCAAAGAAAAAAATATAAAAATTATTCATGTATCACTTTCACATATCAAAGATGTAGCAATGGCTACAGTGGTGTTAGAAGGCTGAAAATAATTACAAACGATGATTCCAACTATAGAAACAAAAAATCTTACAGAACAAAAAAAATATCAGGAAAAACAATTGCCGGAACTACTTCAATATACTTCCGAACGCTCAAAATTTTATTCTGAACTATTCAAAAAGCACAACATTGATATTAACACTATCAAAACCATTGAAGATTTAAGACAAATTCCAGTAACTACAAAAGATGATATACAAAACAGAAATCAAGATTTTATATGTGTAGCACCAAGCAAAATTATTGATTACATTACCACTTCGGGCACATTAGGTGATCCTGTTTTGTTTCCAATGACCGACAAAGATTTAGACCGACTAGCATACAATGAATGTATTTCATTTGAATGTGCCAACTCAACAAGCAATGATGTTTTTCAACTAATGACCACACTCGACAAACGATTTATGGCTGGACTTGCTTATTTTCTTGGAATCAGAAAATTAGGTGCCGGAGTTGTTCGTGTAGGTGGCGGAATCCCTGAACTACAATGGGATACAATCAATCGGATTAACCCTACAGCATTCGTTACTGTCCCTTCATTTCTATTAAAATTAATTGAATATGCCGAAGCAAATGGTATCAATTATAAAAACACATCCATCACAAAAGCAATTTGTATTGGAGAAGCACTCAGAAACCAAGACTTTACATTAACTACACTCGGACAAAAAATTCAAGATAAATGGAAAGATATTAAACTCTACTCAACATACGCCAGCACCGAAATGAGTGCCGCATTTACCGAATGTACTGAAGGAAAAGGAGGACATCATCATCCCGAATTAGTTATTGTGGAGTTTTTAGATGACAATGACAATCCTGTAAAAGAAGGAGAACCAGGCGAAGTAACCATCACAACATTAGGCGTAGAAGGAATGCCATTGATACGCTTTAAAACAGGTGATTTGTGTTATCATTATTCTGAACCTTGCTCTTGCGGAAGAAATACCATTCGTTTAGGACCTATTGTTGGTAGAAGAAAACAAATGATTAAGTATAAAGGAACAACTTTGTATCCACCAGCCTTGTATGATATTTTAAATAACATTGAAGGTGTAAAAAATTACATAGTTGAAGTATTCACTAATGAAATAGGAACAGATGAAATATTAATTCGTGTAGGCTGTGAAAATGTTCCTGAAAATTTCGAAAAAGATATAAAAGATCACTTTAGAGCTAAGTTACGCGTAGCTCCTCAAGTAAAATTTGAAGAAATTGACACCATTAACAAACTACAATTTCCGGAAATGAGCCGAAAACCAATCATTTTTTTTGATAAAAGGTAAGATTTTTTGAAAACTAGCTATCATTCCATTTTTGAATGTTTAATATTATACTATATTTGTAGCAGAACAAATCAAAACTAAAGAATATGAAAACTAAATTATTTTTAATCATTGGCCTTATTGCCATTACAGGATTAACAACCAAAGCACAAAAATTTACCGAAGGTGATGCAACACTTAAATTCCTTGCTGGTGAAACAAAAATCAATCTTGAATACGTTTATGATGGAATGATGGTAGGTAAAAAAACAGAAGTTGACTATACAGCCGAAAAAATAAAACATTACAATGAAAAACAACCAGGAAAAGGTGACCGTTGGGCTGAAAAATGGGTAAATAGTCGTGCAATGGTTTATGAGCCAATGTTTGAAGAGTTAATCAACAAAATGTTATTCAAAGGGAAAACGAATGCAAATGCTGGAAAAAATCAAAAGGAAGCTAAATATACTTTAGTTGTTAAAACAGTAATGCTAGAGCCTGGATTTAACTCTTATGTAATGAAAGTTAATCCATACTGCGATTTTGAAGCAACATGGGTAGAAACAGCAACTGGAAAAGTAATGGCAAAAGCTTTTATGAAAAGTGTTCAAGGTGTTGTAATGGCAGATAATGATTGGGATTTTGATCCATCTAACCGTATTAAAGAATGTTTTGCTAAAGCAGGTAAAATGCTTGGAACCAAAATGTCAAAAGCAATGAAAGTAAAATAATATTTTATACTTTTATAAAAAAACCCTACTTAAGATTAAGTAGGATTTTTTTTACCCATACTTAATCATAAAAACATGAAACATTTAACAAAACTACTTTATTTATCTATCTTTCTTATTACAAATAACTTAATAATAGCTCAAGAAAATTATAACATCCGACATTCAGAAGAATTTGATGACATAAAAGGGCTTCCATTATCTCAAACAAACTCTTTGGAGAATGGAAACACCTTATTAACCTATGCAAAAGGGGATAAAATTGATAATATAGGATTTATGTTGTTTGATAACGAACTAAAAGCAATAAACACAAAAAGCCACAAACTACTTCCTTTTTTTACAAGTAAAAAAGTTAATTTCGAAAGAGTTTTAATTCTTAAAAACAAAGCATATCTTTTTGCTCGAGAAGTTTTTAAAGAAACCAAAACAGAAGGTATTTCCGCCATAGAACTTTCAACTAATAC
>JAEUTT010000526.1 GCA_016787165.1 Bacteroidia bacterium
ATATTAGCAAAGTGAAAATTTCATTGGCAGTTGGCAAAAGCAAGGAAAGAAGCTTAATCCCACTGCCATTTTTTTGTACTTTTGTGCACAATAAAAAATATAGTTTTAGAAAATTCAACAAATCTAAAATTTAACAAATCTAAAATTTAACAAATCTAAAATTAAATAACGTGTTAGATAAATTAGCAGCAATAAAAAGACGTTGGGAAGAGGTAGAGCAAAAACTTTCAGATCCAAAAGTAATTGGAGACATGAAAGAATTTAAAAAATTCAACAAAGAATACAAAGACTTAACCGAGGTGGTGAATGCCTATCACGAATACAAAAAGGTTGTTGATAATATTGAATTTAACAAAGAAATTTTTGCAACCGAGAAAGATGATGAAATGAAAGAGATGGCAAAAGCTGATATGGAGGAACTTTTGCCTTTAAAGGATAAAATGGAAGATCAAATTCGTCAGATGCTTATTCCAAAAGATCCAGAAGATGCTAAAAATTGTACCATTGAAATTCGTGCAGGAACAGGGGGCGATGAGGCAAGTATATTTGCAGGAGATTTATACCGAATGTATACTCGTTATTTAGAAACAAAAGGGATGCGTTATGAAGTTCTTGATTTTAATGAAGGAACAATGGGTGGCTACAAAGAAGTAATCATAGAAGTAAAAGCAGATAACGCTTATGGAATTTTAAAATTTGAAGCAGGTGTACATCGTGTACAACGTGTTCCATTGACAGAAACAATGGGACGAGTACATACTTCTGCTGCTACGGTATTAGTAATGCCTGAAGCAGATGAGGTGGATGTGGTATTAAATCCTTCTGATATTGAAATGCAAACAGCTCGTTCGGGTGGTGCTGGCGGACAAAATGTAAATAAAGTAGAAACAAAAGTGATGCTTACGCACAAGCCTTCAGGAATTGTGGTTACTTGTCAGATTGAGCGTTCGCAATTGGGAAATAGAGAGCGTGCAATGGTCATGTTGCGTAATAAATTGTATGAACTAGAGTTACAAAAACATTTGGACGCTGTTTCAAAAAGAAGAAAAACAATTGTTGCTACAGGTGATCGTTCCGAAAAAATAAGAACCTACAATTATCCACAAAATAGAATTACAGATCATCGTATTAATATGACTGTATATAACTTAACCGATTTTATGGATGGTGATATTCAACCAATGATTGATGCATTACAGTTAGCAGAAAATACAGAGAGAATGAAAGAGGGAGGATTAACTGTTTAAAATGTAAGTTGTAAGAAAAATGTTCATACTAATCAATAAAAAACTAAATGACAAAAGCCGAATTAGTTGAAAGCATAAAACAAAAGCAAAGTTTTTTGTGCATTGGTTTAGATACTGATGTTACTAAGATACCACAACATCTTTTATCAGAAGAAGATCCTGTTTTCGAATTCAATAAACAAATAATAGATGCAACCCACGATTTATGTGTTTCTTATAAACCCAATATTGCTTTTTACGAAACAGAAGGAGTAAATGGTTGGATTAGCTTAGAGAAAACAATTAATTACATCAATGAAAATTATCCAAACCTGTTTACCATTGCCGATGCCAAACGTGGTGACATTGGCAATACGTCTAAGATGTATGCAAAAGCTTTTTTAGAAAAAATGAATTTTGATTCTATTACAGTTGCTCCATACATGGGTGAAGATAGCGTTACACCGTTTTTAGAATATAAAAACAAATGGGTAATCTTGCTTGCGCTTACTTCTAATAAAGGAGCTTTTGATTTTCAAACCTTAACAACTGAAAATAAAAAGTTGTATCAGCAAGTTCTTGAAACATCAAAGAAGTGGGGCGATTCCAATAATATGATGTATGTGGTAGGGGCAACTAAAGCAGAAATGCTTTCAGATATAAGGAAAATAATTCCTGATAGTTTTTTATTAGTCCCTGGTGTAGGAGCGCAAGGAGGAAGTTTACAAGATGTAGCTAAATACGGAATGAATAAAGAGTGCGGCTTGTTGGTAAACTCTTCGCGTGGTATTATTTATGCTGCTAATGATAAAAGTTTTGCAGAAAAAGCGAGGGAAGAAGCTGTTAAGTTGCAAATAGAGATGAAAATACTTTTGGAAATGTACTTATCATAGTTTAATGGCTATAAAAAAGAAAAGCGAAACATTTAGTTTCGCTTTTTTTATTTTATGAAATGTTTAAATTATTTTACTTTAACTAAGCTTGGTGCTTTTTGTTGTGCTAAATAAAACAATCCGAAAAGAATAGAATTGAAAAACAAATCACCTGCTAATGTTGGTCCAAAAAATGGAATTCCTAACATATAAGTAGTATTTAATCCGGATAAACCTCCCGCAAAATTTCCAGCAGCCCAAACTCCGAAATTGGTAATAATGAAAAATAAAACAGAAGAAGCGATTGAACCAAGTGCTACTGATTTGATCCCTACTTTTTCTCTAATTATTAAACCAATGATTGTGGTTAAAATAAAACTTACATAAACATATACCATTGTGTTATGAAATCCCCAACCGGTAGTAATTTCCAACAAGATATCACTAACAGCCATTGCTAAAAGTGGCATAATAAAAGCCATTGTTTTGTTGCTATAATATACACCACCAAATAATGCCATTGCTGCAATAGGGGTAAAATTAGGGATGTGTGGAAATACACGAGTAATTGAAGCAACTAAAATAATTGCTGTAATAAATAAAAATCGAGGTGTTATTAATTTATTTGTCATAATTTTTAATTCTTAAGTTGAACAAAAATAAGTTTTTTTAATGAAATAGCTAAATCCAATTTAATTAGGTTTGAATAACGCCCACATTGTATGCTTTTGTAATAGGAGCATGGTTTGCCGCTTCTATTCCCATTGAAATCCATTTGCGTGTATCTAATGGATTAATAATCGCATCCATCCATAAGCGAGCTGCTGCATAGTATGGTGTGGTTTGGCTATCATATCTATCTTTCGTTTTATTATATAGTTCGGCTTCTTTTTCAGGCGTAATAATTTCACCTTTTGCTTTTAATGAAGCTACTTCAATTTGTACCAATACTTTTGCTGCTTGTGCACCACCCATTACTGCCATTTGTGCTGTTGGCCAGCCTATTATTAGTCTTGGGTCATAAGCTTTTCCGCACATTGCATAGTTTCCGGCTCCATAGCTATTGCCTATTACTACTGTGAATTTAGGAACTACAGAGTTACTCATCGCATTTACCAATTTAGCACCATCTTTAATGATGCCTCCATGCTCTGATTTTGATCCAACCATAAATCCGGTTACATCTTGTAAAAACACAAGCGGTATTTTTTTCTGATTACAATTCATGATAAAACGAGCTGCTTTATCTGCACTATCACTATAAATAACACCTCCGAATTGCATTTCCCCTTTTTTTGTTTTAACCACTTTACGTTGGTTCGCAACAATTCCTACTGCCCAGCCATCAATACGCGCTAAGCCGCAAACAATGCTTTGTCCGTATCCTTCTTTGTATTCTTCAAAATCAGAATTGTCAACCAATCGAGCAATTATTTCATGCATATCGTATTGTTTGTCTCTTGAGTCGGGGATGATTCCAACTATTTCTTTTGGATTTTTTTTAGGCTCGATTGCTTTTTCACGATTAAATCCTGCTTTTTCAAAATCACCAACTTTGCTCATGATGTTTCTGATACGTGTTAAGCAATCTTTGTCATCCACACATTTATAATCGGTAACACCAGAAATTTCGCAATGTGTAGTTGCTCCACCTAATGTTTCATTATCAATATTTTCTCCAATAGCAGCTTTTACAAGGTATGATCCGGCAAGGAATATACTGCCTGTTTTATCTACAATCATAGCTTCGTCACTCATGATTGGTAAGTAAGCACCACCTGCTACACAGCTACCCATTACAGCCGATATTTGTAAAATACCCATACTGCTCATAATAGCATTGTTTCTAAAAATACGGCCAAAGTTTTCTTTGTCAGGAAAAATTTCATCTTGCATTGGTAAATATACTCCTGCACTATCAACTAAATAAATGATAGGCAAACGGTTTTCCATTGCTATTTCTTGAGCACGTAAATTCTTTTTTCCTGTTATTGGAAACCATGCTCCTGCTTTTACTGTTGCATCGTTTGCTACAATGATACATTGTCTACCACTTACATATCCAATTACCACAACCACCCCGCCTGCAGGGCAACCGCCATGTTCTTTGTACATGTCATCACCTACAAATGCTCCTATTTCTATTGTTTTAGAATCTTTATCAATTAAAAATTCAATGCGTTCACGAGCAGTTAATTTACCTTGCTCATGTTGTTTGTCGATTTTGCTTTTTCCGCCACCTAAATAAATTTTAGCTAATTTTTGCTCCATAGCAGAAATTAGTAAATTCATTTTGTCTTCGTTTTTATTAAACTCTAAATCCATTTTAGTTTCCATAGCGTTAATAATTCTTCCTTTTAATTTTCATTCACAAATATAATATAAAAATAGCTGTTTATAGCTTGTTTTTAAGATAACGACCGGTGTATGATTTGTCAATTTTTACAAGATCTTCAGGGATTCCTTCAAATAAAATAGCGCCACCTTCATTTCCTCCTTCGGGTCCTAAATCAATAATCCAATCGGC
>JAEUTT010000530.1 GCA_016787165.1 Bacteroidia bacterium
CCAAATGAAAAATGTTTAAATCCTGTGATTCCATACCTTGTGTAGCATCAATAATCAATAAACATACATCACAATCTTCAATAGCACGAATAGAGCGCATCACCGAATAAAACTCTAAATCTTCCTCCACTTTTGATTTTTTACGAATACCGGCAGTATCAATCAATAAAAAATCATGTCCAAAAGCTGTATAGCGAGTATTAATACTATCACGAGTAGTTCCGGCAATAGAAGTAACAATATTTTGCTCTTTACCAAGCAATGCATTAACTGTAGAAGATTTTCCAACATTTGGTCGGCCAACAATAGCAAACTTAGGAATGTTTAGTTCTTCAGGTTTCGCTTCTTTATCCAATACATCCACCACATCATCCAACAAATCACCGGTTCCACTACCACTTATCGCAGATACATTGTACACTTCGCCTAATCCCAAGCCATAAAACTCGGCAGCTAAAATTTGGCGGTCGCCATTATCCACTTTATTGGTAACTAAAAACACCTTCTTTTTACACTTGCGTAAAATGTTGGCTACCGTTTTATCATCATCCGTAACACCATCCGTAACATCTACTACAAATAAAATAACATTCGCTTCATCAATTGCCAATTGAACTTGCTTACGAATTTCACCTTCAAAAATATCATCCGAACCATGAACATATCCACCGGTATCAATCACCGAAAATTCCAATCCATTCCATTCAGATTTTCCATAATGTCTATCACGGGTAACACCTGCTATTTGATCAACAATTGCTTTTCTACTATCCGTTAAACGATTAAAAAGAGTTGATTTTCCTACATTTGGTCGTCCTACTATTGCTACTATATTCGCCACTTTTTATAAATTTATGTACTAATTAATATATCCAAAACGTTTTAGCTGAGTATCATTATCACGCCAATCTTTATTCACTTTTACAAACAGTTCTAAAAATACCTGTTTCTGAAAAAAGCCTTCAATGTCTTTACGCGCTTCGGTGCCTACTTTTTTTAATGCTTTACCTTGATGTCCAATAATAATTCCTTTTTGAGAATCGCGAATAACAATAATTTCGGCTCTTATTTTTATTATTTTATCCTCTTCTTTAAATGATTCCACAACCACTTCTACCGAATACGGAATTTCTTTTTTATAGTTCAACAATATTTTTTCACGAATAATTTCCGATACAAAAAACTTTTCCGGTTTATCCGTTAGTTGCTCCTTATCGTAAAATCCAGGACTTTCGGGCATTAAAGCAAGTATACGATCAAAAATATAATTCACATTAAATTTTTCAAGTGCCGAAACAGGAATAACTTCCGCTTTTGGAACTTCCGCTTTCCAATAAGCCACTTTTTCTTCCAATTTATGTTGATCAGCCAAATCAATTTTATTGATTAGTAAAAGCACAGGAACAGAAGTACTTTTTATTTTTTGTAAAACCTTTTCATCAATCTTAATATCTTCATAGATATCCGTTACAAACAAAATTACATCAGCATCAGTAAGTGCTGTATGCACATAATCCATCATCGATTCCTGCAACTTATAATTAGGCTTTAGCACACCGGGAGTATCAGAATATACAATCTGAAAATCTTCACCACTAACAATTCCCATAATACGATGACGAGTAGTTTGTGCTTTAGAAGTAATAATAGAAAGACGTTCACCCACAAGTACATTCATGAGAGTCGATTTTCCTACATTCGGACTTCCTATAATATTCACAAAACCAGCCTTGTGCGCCATCTGTTTAAAAATGTTAATAAGTTATTTGGACTACAAAGAAACAAAATATATCTTTGCACCGCAATTTAAAAAGCTAATCAAGGCTTTTTGTTCTTTAAATACTACTATTTACAGGATATATTAAAAAATATTGCGGGGTGGAGCAGTTGGTAGCTCGTTGGGCTCATATCCGCCAGCAGGCGGACGTCAGTTCGAGTGATTAATAAAAAATTAAACGTTCTTAAAAAAATATTGCGGGGTGGAGCAGTTGGTAGCTCGTTGGG
>JAEUTT010000168.1 GCA_016787165.1 Bacteroidia bacterium
GCCTATGAATATAGAAACGGGGTATTGATTAACACAAACAAAAGAGATTTTCAATTTAATGTTGTTAACTGCCCGGGATTACCAGTTGCTTCTATTCCACAGCAAACAACATTTTGTTTTGGTTATACTGTAAATTTTTCACAAACATCACTTAATGCTTTTAGCTACACTTGGGATTTTGGCGATTTAACAACTACTTCAGATGTGTCTACATTGCAATCACCAACATATACTTATTCTACTCCCGGAAATTACAATGTTACACTTATCATCAACCCCGGAACACTATGTGCTGACACCGCTGTAAATACTTTTCAAATAATGCCTTTACTTAATCCAAACTTTACTCCACCACCCGGACAATGTGTTTATAATAATAGTTTTAGTTTTACACCTGGCGGTGCTTTTATGGGGAATGGTACATTTAATTGGAATTTTGGAGCTAATGCAAGTGCTACCACAAGTAACCTGCAAAACCCAAACAATATTTCATTTAATGCAGTTGGCACCTATCCTGTTACACTTACCGTTAGTGAAAATGGCTGTACCGAAACCTATACAGCCAATGTAAATGTATATCCAAAACCAATTGCAAATTATGGCTTAGCATCAGAAACGGCTTGTAATTTGCAACCTGTACAATTTATAGATAGCTCAACAACAACAACACCCCTCATTTATGAATGGTTTTTTGGTGATGGAGGAACATCCAATGAACAAAACCCTTTACATACCTATCCTGCACTTTCTACTTACAATACAAGTTTAATCATTACAAATGCACACGGTTGTAAAGACACTTTTAATTTACCATCCCCTTTAACTATTCATCCATCACCTACAGCTGCATTTATCGTTAATCCAAATGATACATCTATTTTTTATCCTAATGTAACAGCATTTGATTTAAGTTCAAATGCTGTTGAATGTGAATTGCATTGGGGTGATGGTGGGTCATCAAACAACTGCGATACCACACATAGATATACAACACCAGGGACATACAATATAATGCAAATTGTAACAAATATTCATGGCTGTAAAGACACGGCTTATGCAGAAGTGATTATTCGACCAGAATTTTTATTTTGGATTCCAAATGCTTTTACACCAAACAATAATGGTTTAAATGATGTATTTAAACCGGTAATTCTGGGCGTACACAATTATGAATTTTTAATTTTTGATAGATGGGGAGAATTAATATTTAAAACAAATAATATCGAAGAAGGATGGAATGGTTATTATAAAAACAAACTATGTACCAATGATGTGTTTGTATACAAAATCAATTTCAGAGACGATGTTCAACATGTCGACTACCAATACATCGGCAGAGTAACACTTGTTAGATAACTTTTACTTACCTACCAAAAGCTTAAATCCTTTTCCATGCACATTTATCAATTCCACAGCTGTATCTTCTTTTAAATACTTACGTAACTTAGCAATATACACATCCATGCTTCTACCATTAAAATAATTATCATCGTTCCATATTGCTTTTAATGCAAAATTTCTATCTAAAACATCATTGGCATGCAAACACAATAACTTTAACAATTCTGCTTCTTTAGTCGTTAACTTTTGTTGACTCCCTTTTAAATCAAGCACTTGATGCTGATAATCAAACTTGTATTTTCCTATTTTAAATTCTGTTTGATCTGATTTTTTTATTCCTGTATTGTCTGTCCTTCTCAAAATAGCTTGAATGCGTAAAAGCAATTCCTCCATACTAAATGGCTTTGTTATGTAATCATCTGCACCAACTTTAAATCCTTCTATCGCATCTTCTTTCATCGACTTTGCAGTTAAAAATATCAAAGGAATAGTTGCATCAATCGCTCTAATTTCTTTGGCTAATGTAATTCCATCTTTTATGGGCATCATCACATCAAGTATACAAATATTGAATTTCCCTTTTGAGAACATATCAAACCCTTGCTTACCATTAACAGCCAACGTTGTTAAATACCCTTTTGCTTCTAGATATTCTTTTAACAGACTTCCTAAATTAGAGTCATCTTCTACTAATAATACTTTTACTTTTTCCATGAGATTTTTTTTAATTCGTATTTATATTAAATGGTAAATAAAAGGTAAAGGTAGAGCCTTTTCCTAATTCACTTTTTACTGATATGGAACCGCCATGCTTTTCTACCACAGCTTTTACATAACTTAAACCTAAACCAAAGCCTTTTACATTGTGTACATTCCCTGTAGGCACTCTATACATTGTATCAAATATACGTTTTTGATTTTCTTTGCTTATTCCTATTCCATTATCTTGCACGGAAACAAACATCCCTTCTTCATCATTTTTAGTAAATACTTTTATTTGTGGTTTTTCGTTTGAATATTTTAATGCATTATCAATTAAATTAAAAATAATATTTGTCACATGTATTCTATCGGCATGAACAATATGCTTATCCGACATTAACTGCATTTCTATCTCTCCTTCTTTATTCTCTACCTGTAATTTAATATTCGTGATCGTTTGTTCTATAATCAAATGAATATCAATGGGCTGAATTTTTAATTTAAATTGACCTTTATCCAATATCGCAGTTTGCAATATGTTTTCAACCAATAAACTTAATCGCTTATTTTCATCTCCAATCATTTTTACATAATTATTCACTCTTTCTGGTGATTTTTCTACCGACCTATCACTCAACACCTCACAAGCCAAAGATATGGTAGAAATAGGTGTTTTAAATTCATGTGTCATATTACTTATAAAGTCATTCTTTATTTCAGATAATTTTTTTTGCTTAAAAATTGTGGAAATGGTATAATAAAAAGAGAATACCAATACTAACATAAATGCCCCCGAAATGAGTAGCATAAACCACATTGAACTCAAAATAAATTTTGTTTCATTTGTAAAATAAACCGATAAATATTGTGGTTTAATAAAAATATTATCTGGAGATAAATTTATTTTATACTTTGAGCCATAAATTTTTTTTTCAACAGCAGATAATTTACTTGTATCTATTGCAGGATTTTTGGTAGGTGTTATTCCAAAAACATAATTTGCTGAAATCCCTTTTTCAAAAAGTTCATTTTTTAATATCGAATCAATGATTAGGGTATCTATTTTTTGCTCAAAATCATTATAAATATTAATACTTACTAATTCATCAAAAATATCGTTAACCATATTCGATTTATTCTCAAACCACTTGTCTCTTATTTGAGAAGAATCCATTGGATGTAGCATCGGACCATCAGCTTCCACCCTTGCTTCCATTTCTTTGGATGTAGCATCTGCAGAATAATTTTTTTCTCTTGATTTTTGAACAACAACACCATTTGAATCAGAAGTAAACTCTTCTATAATTTTTACATTTAATTTATTTTTAGGTAATTGGTATGAGAATTTGTCTGAAAGACTATCAGACATTAACTTTGATTGGCTTTTTATTTCATCTTGCGTACTATAATACCTTATTCCTTGCTTTCTAAATTTAAACTTTTGAGTGATTTTTGCTGCTGCTTTGTGTTTCTCTAAACGATATACTACATTATTTAAAGCATCGTTTACATTTTGCTCAAAACGCTCTTCGCCCATTGAAACAGTGTTTTTAACCCAATAAACTTGAATTGCTATCAAGCCTATTAAAGCAACACTTGCCATGATGGCTATTATCCGTATGTTATTTTGATTCATTTAACAAAACAAAAGTAATTTATTCATAGGTATTGAAATAAGGCTTAACATTATTTAACAGGCATTAACATGGCTTTAACACCTCCCTACTATTTTTCATTCTATGTTTGCTTCAGATTTGTTGCA
>JAEUTT010000546.1 GCA_016787165.1 Bacteroidia bacterium
CAGTACTCTATCTTTCACGTTATCCTTATTGTAATAAATTGCATTTTTAATAGAATGGTTTGTTAGCTCTTGTAAGTAGCTTGAATCATTTACTAATTTAGTTAAAATATTAATCAAATCATTTTTGTTTTCATACTTTATAATGCTACTTTCCATAGTAGAGGAAGTTTTTAAATGAATGGGTAATATCCCTGGTTTTTCAAAACGCATCATATCGAAAACAACGCCAGTAGCTTTTGTTTGACCATAAATTTCTTTTATCCCTTCATAACTTGTGTTTACATTAATGGGCGATAATATTATATCGCATTCTGTCATTTTTTTTTCGAATAATACATTATCATCATCACTGTAATAGTGATTTAGCAAATAGCCTTTTTCTTTTAAGGTTTCTATCTTTTTCAACAGAGCGAGTCCCAATTCTCCTAGAACATTACCTATAAAATTAAATTCTATTTTCAAGTTTAAATTATTTATTTCTTCTACAATTTCTAATACCAGATCAATATCTCTTCTGTGTCCATCAATTCCTCCCGGTATTGCTACTTTCAATATTTCATTTCTATGAGATGATTTTTTGTTATTTGAATCATTAATAGAATAGGGGATAACGAATATTGGTTTTTTATATAAATTATTAGTTAAAATAAACTCTTTCTGAGAATCCTCTAATACTATTATAGCTTCTGCTTTACCTTTTATACGAAATCTATAATAGTAATTTTTTAATGCCAATTTGTTTAATGTAAATGGAGGATTTAGCCAGGTGCAAACATTATGTATGGTTACAAGAACAGGGGGCTTTATTTGAGAAATAAAATGCCAAACCTCTTTATAGTTTTTATCAATGGTGTTAAAAATCACCAGGTCAATTTTATTTTCAATGATATAAGTTAAGCAGTCATAAAAAAATGCTTCTATGTTAGCATAATCGTCTGATAAAATTACAGTATAGGTGCTGTTTCCGAGGTCGGATTTTTTAATTTTAGATAAAATATTTTTATTCGTAAAAAAACAAATATTGTTTGATGTTGAATTATAAATATGATGAAGCGAGTGCACCATCTCATAGTGTTGTAAGTCAAATATTGCTACATTCATCCTATGATTTTTTTTGTTCATGAGCATCTACTATCTCACTTATAATTTTACCTAAAGTGTAGGTAATATCCCATTTTGGATAATCGTTTTTGAATTTTCTCAAATCGCTATAATAACAAATATGGTCGCCAATACGATTTTCATCGCTTAATGTAAAATTTAACTTATACCCATGTTTATTTTCTAAGATACTTATACATTCTAATATTGAGGCACTATTTTCTTTTCCTCCTCCCAAATTATAAACAGCGCCTATTTTTGGATTAATAATAAATTGTTCTATTGCCATCACAACATCATTACTATGAATTTGATCTCTAACCTGTTTACCTTTGTATCCAAATATTGTATAATGTTTATTAGTTACGGCACACTTTACTATATAGGATAAAAATCCATGAAGCTCTGCACTACTATGCGCAGGTCCTGTTAAACAACCTCCACGAAAGCATACCGTAGGCATATTAAAATACAATCCGTATTCTTGTGTTAATATATCTGCTGCCGTTTTGGATGCTCCAAATAAACTATGCTTTGTTTGGTCGATTCTCATTGTTTCATTAATACCATGAGAAAATTCGTTTGATTTATATTCCCAGCGCATTTCTTGCTCAACTAGTTCAATTTCATTAGGAGCATCTCCATATACTTTATTTGTACTTAAAAAAACAAATGGAGATTCTAAGCAATATTGTCTTGCCGCTTCTAATAAATTTAAAGTTCCTCCTGCATTGGTGTCAAAATCTTCAAAAGGTATTTTTGCTGCTAAATCATGTGAAGGTTGAGCTGCGCAATGGATGATAGCATCGGGTTTTATTTTTTTTACCAGTTCATTAATTTTAACTCGATCCCGAATATCGACATCATAGTGTGTGAAATTTATTGGCATTTTTTTTAATTCCAATAAATTCCAAGAAGTATCTCCATTTGTTCCAAAAAAAAATTTTCGGAGATTATTGTCTATACCAAATATCTCGTTTCCTTTTAATCCAAAATACCTAACTGCTTCTGAACCAATTAAACCGCTACTGCCTGTTATAAGAATTTTCATAGTTTTAGTGTTTCTCTTATAAGATTAAGGT
>JAEUTT010000013.1 GCA_016787165.1 Bacteroidia bacterium
TTACGTTTTGTTTTAGTGTTAGAGTGAGATACATTGTTACCCACAATCGCTTTTTTTCCAGTAATTTCACAAACTCTTGACATCGTATTTTGTATTAAAAATGTTCTTTTTTATAATTTGGGAGTGCAAATAACGTAAAAATTATTTAATTGAGCAAATTGCATTAAAATTTTTTTGCTTTTTTTGCTCTTTCTCGCTCTTCAGGCGTTTGTATGGCATAAATAAACTTGTTGGGTTCTTCTAACCATTCAAAAATTTCTAAAACACTCCGTTTTTGATGCTCTTTTATCTGTTCATCTGTAACGGTATAGTTAAATCCTTTATCGGCATTTTCTTTTATGGGTGTAATTTCGTCCTTGATCATTTTGATTCACAGATGTATTGTTAATCTGTTTAAACCACAATAATTTGTATCTTTAGCCTCTATTGAAATTAACCTAGTTGAGACATGAAAATTCTTATAAAAAATATAAAATCTTTAGTTCAAGTAGAAGATAATCCAAGGTTAAAAGTGTTGGGGAAAGAAATGAAATCGCTTGTCTGTATTCAAGATGCTTGGCTTGCCATTGAGCAGGATAAAATTGTGGGTTTCGGACAAATGAGTGATTGGGAAGGAATTAGTGATTGGAGTAACTTAACTGTTATTGATGCTGCTGATAAACTGGTTTTACCTTGCTATTGCGATAGTCATACGCATATTGTGTATGCCGGAAGTCGTGAAACGGAGTTTGTGGATAGAATAAACGGATTGAGCTATGAGCAAATATTTGAGCGTGGTGGCGGAATTTTAAATTCGGCTAAAAAAATGCAGGAAACAAGTGAAGAGGAATTGATTCAAAGTGCTTTACTTCGCTTAAATGAAATAATGCGACAAGGAACAGGGGCGGTAGAAATTAAAAGTGGTTATGGGCTAAGCTTGGAGTCGGAGCTAAAAATGCTTCGTGTCATAAAAAAACTAAAAGAATTATCGCCCTTAACCATAAAATCAACCTTTTTAGGCGCGCATGCTGTACCTGTAAACTTTAAGGCCGACAAACGAAAATACATTGATTTAATTATTCATGAAATGATTCCTAAAGTTGCGGAAGAGCAATTGGCGGATTATTGCGATGTATTTTGTGAACAAAACTATTTTACAAAAGAAGAAACAATTCAAATATTAAATGCTGCTAAAAAACATGGAATGACACCCAAAGTGCATGCTGAGCAGTTGAGCAATTTTGGAGGTGTATTAGCTGGCGTTGAAGTAGGAGCAATAAGTGTTGATCATTTGGAGTATGTTGGTGATAATGAAATAGAAGCATTAAAAGGCTCGATAACGATGCCCACGATATTGCCTGGAGCAGCTTTTTTCTTGAGTTTGCCATTGCCTCCTGCACGTAAAATGATAGATGCTGGATTACCGGTGGCAGTAGCAAGTGATTTTAATCCGGGAAGCAGTCCGAGTGGAAACATGAATTTTATGCTTTCATTGTGTTGTGTGCAATACAAAATGACTCCCGAAGAGGCTATCAATGCAGCTACTATTAACTCAGCTTATGCCATGGATTTAAGTAAAACACACGGTAGTATTGCAATTGGCAAAAAAGCCAATGTTTTTATTACCAAGGAAATTCCGAGTTATTCGTTTATCCCTTATTCATTTGGTAGTAATTTAATTGAAACAGTTATCATTAACGGAAAAGTAATTCAATAGCTGTATGCTTACTTCTTACTTAAAAATATACGATAAAAAAAGCATCGAAAAGCTTACCCGTAAACGACAAGGGGAAGTAAAGCTGGGAGAATGTGTTCAAGTTTTAGATGTTTTATCGATGGAGGAAGGCTTGAAAAAGTCGTCTGCAAAATTTGTATTAATAGGTTTACCCGAAGATATAGGTGTAAGAGCCAATTTTGGTAGAGGAGGAGCGCATACGGCATGGCAGCCTGCTTTGTCGAATATTTTAAATACTCAAAGCAATGAGTTTTTTAGAGGGGATGAATTATTGGTATTGGGACACATTGATTTTGATGACTTGATTAAACTTTCCTACGGAGCATCGGTTGATAAGCTTCGTGAGTTGGTAGCTATTGTTGATGAACGAGTAACAGAAGTAATTAAACTAATTGTTAGTTGTGGTAAAATTCCGATTATCATTGGTGGCGGACACAATAACTCGTATGGAAATATTAAAGGTGCTGCATTGGGATTAAAAGAAGCCGGAAAAATATCCGATGTAAAAATAAATTGTATTAATTCGGATGCACATACTGATTTTAGAGCGTTAGAAGGTAGGCACAGTGGTAACGGATTTAGCTACGCATTTCATCAAAAGTATTTAAAAAATTATGCCATTGTAGGATTACATCAAAATTATAATTCACAAAAAGTATTGGATGAATTAAATACGTATTCCGATTTTATTCAATGGAGTTTTTTTGAAGATATTTTTATTAAAGAAGAGTATAGTTTTAAACATGCCGTTATGCAAGGCATTACATTTACTGATGATACTTTTTGTGGTATAGAGTTAGATATGGATACAGTACAAAACATACCTTCAAGTGCAAAAACATCGAGTGGGATAAGTGCCAATCAAGCACGACAATATATAACATGGTGTGCACAACATACCAATGCC
>JAEUTT010000182.1 GCA_016787165.1 Bacteroidia bacterium
ATTGTTGGCTTTTTATTGATATCTATCGTTTGCTTTTTCCACTCGAAAATGCTTTTTGTTTTAATGAATTCCGACTCAAGTGTGATGTCGCATGCAATACATAGTTTAGTTTTATTATCACATGTTTTTAGTAAATCATCAAGTAGGTGTTGGTTTCGGTATGGTGTTTCAATAAAAAGTTGAGTTTGATTTTTTTTATAAACTAAATTTTCTAACTCTTTGATTTTTTTTATTCTTTCATCTTGTTGTTTAGGCAAATAGCCATTAAAAGCAAAGTTTTGTCCATTAAAGCCTGATGCCATCATGGATAATAAGATAGAAGATGGACCTACTAACGGAATCACTTTTATATTTTTCTCATGTGCTATTTTTACTACTTCTGCTCCTGGGTCGGCTACACCTGGGCAACCAGCTTCTGATATAATTCCAATGCTTTTTCCTTGACCAATAGCATTTAAATAACTTGATATATCGCTTGAATTTGTGTGCTGATTTAGTGTATGAAGACTAATTTCAGGTAATGGCTTTTTTATCCCCATTTTCTTTAAAAAATGCCTTGCCGATTTTTCATTCTCAACAATATATTCATCAATGGTATTTATAATAGCGTTTATTTTTTGAGGTAAAACATCTATTGTTTCAGCTGTTTCGCCAAGTGTTGTAGGTATAAGGTAAAGTAATCCTTGTGTCATTTTTATATGTCCCTTAACTATTTTTATTATTCTTAAAACTTTCAATAATAACCTCACATGCTTTGTCTAATAATATAAATACATTTTCAAAGCCTTGCTCTCCTCCAAAATAAGGGTCAGGAACACTCATATTTGAATTAGGATAAACTCTGTTGAGTATCATTTCTACTTTTGACTTATCTTGTTCATTCCTTATCATTGATATTACATCGTTATAATTAGTTGTATCCATCACAAAAATATGGTCAAATAAATCAAAATCAGTTATTTTAAATTGTCGTGCCTTTAGTTTAGAAACATCTATTCCATTTTTTTTTGCATTTGCAATTGTACGACTATCAGGATGTTCTCCTGTATGATAATTAGATGTTCCTGCCGAATCAATAAAAAGTGAAAGATTTTCCTTTTCAGCCTTTTGTCTTAAAATTCCTTCAGCTAAAGGTGATCGACAAATGTTACCTAAGCAAACCATTAGTACTTTGGTCATAAACGTGTTAATCTTTTAGTGGTTTGAATTTTAGAATATAGTATGCTCCAGGTCTTTCAATTTTTTGAATAGTTCCATTTAATTGATTGGCAAGTATTTTCACTAATTCTAAACCTAGGGTTGGTGAATCATTGTTGAAAATATCATCATTAAATCCAGATCCATTATCGCCAATTATTATTGTATAATCATCATTTGTATTTGATTTATGCAACTCAATTTCAATGATTCCATTATCTGCATTTGTAAATGCATATTTAAAAGAGTTTGAAATTATTTCATTTAATAATAACCCTAATGGAATAATAGTGTTTAAATTAAAGTGTTGTACTTCTAAATCTAGTTTTAATTCTATGTCTTTGTTGTAACTATATGTTTCAATTAAATTTTCAACGAGCATATTAATGTACTCTTTTACATTAATTTTTCCATAATCTTCTGATTTGTATAACTTTTCATGTACAAGTGAAATAGTTCTGATTCTATTCCTAATTTCTCTGAAAAGCTCTGTTGCTTTTGGGTCAGATATATAATCGGATTGAATATTTAT
Organism: Bacteroidia bacterium; assembly: GCA_016787165.1. Taxonomy (GTDB): domain Bacteria; phylum Bacteroidota; class Bacteroidia; order 2-12-FULL-35-15; family 2-12-FULL-35-15; genus 2-12-FULL-35-15. The sequence goes on from JAEUTT010000182.1 coordinate 1,730, forward strand.
TAAACTATTAATTATTTGCAGGTTGTTTTTAACACGATGATGAACTTCTTTTAAAAGAATTTCATTTTCATCACGTTTTTTGATTATTTCAGCAGTGCGTTCTCTAATAATTTTCTCTAATCGTTCTTTTTGCAATTCATGAATATGTTTTCTATATGTATTATAGCCATATAACATTCCTATAAAAGCTAAAAAGCATAATGTAATAAACCACCAAGTAGTCCAAAAGGGAGGGGATATTTCAAAGCTGAATTCGGCAAATTCTTCATTTATTAATCCGTCTTTATTTTTTGCTTTTAATAAAAAATGGTAAATGCCTGGAGGTAAATTTGAATAAGTTGCTGTGCTTATTTCAGATAATGGAGTCCAGTTTTTATCAAAGCCTTCAAGTTTAAAGCTAAAAGTGATATTATCAGGAAATGTTTTACTAATGGCTATAAAATCAAATGTTAAATGATTTTTATTATGTGGTAAAATTGTATTGAGAGGTAAATTATACCAATGCGAAAGTGAATCAGAATAGTTTGACCAATCAATCCTTTCGTAAAATAGTTTTACATTGGTGATAGCTACTTTTGGCGTTTCTCTATTTCTTAAGAGTTCTTCACTTGGGCTAAATTTTATGGCTCCTTTGATTGTTCCAAACCACAAGTCTCCGGTATTATCAATGCATGTAGCTCTTGAGTTACATTCTATACCTTTGAAGCCTTCTGCTTTTCCATAGTTTCTAATACCTGTAATTTCTCCTTTGTCGTTTAATGAAATCTTATCTAAACCTTTGTTTGTGCCTACCCATATATTTCCATAGTTATCTACATTCATTAGATATACAGTACCAGATGCTAAACCTTCTTTAGTGGTAATACTTTTAAATTCTGAACCATTAAAATATCCTACACAGTTATCGGTTCCTACCCAAATATTTCCAAATTTATCTTTTGCCATACTGCCTGCATACGTATTGCATAGGCCTTTTACAATGTGTTTGACAATTTTTTCATTGTTATAGATATAAACTCCATTTCCAGTACCCATCCAAATGTTACCATTTTTATCTTGGGAAAAGGAATAAATATTTTCATTTGTTAAACCAACATTTTCATCTAATTGAACTATGCTTTTTCCATTGTCGATATATGCTTTATGACCTCTTGTTCCTATATATATGTTGCTATTGCTATCTTCAAAAATAGCTCGAACGTTTTTTATTTCTTGTTTGTATGGTTTAAATGTTGTGCCATTATAAATAAAAATACCTAAACTACTTCCTATCCACACATTACCTTTGCTATCAGTAAAAATGCAACGAACTTCTGAAGATATATTTTTATAATGCTCTACTGTTTTTCCATTGTATTTATACAAGCCATGTGAACTGGTTCCAACCCATATATTCCCTTTTTTATCTGTGTTGATCGCAAAAATATCTTTTTGGTTAAAGCCTTCTAAATTATCATAATATGTAAATGCTTGATTGGTATATTTTACCAAACCACCGCCCGAAGTACCAATCCAAAGATTTCCTGTAACATCTTCATAAATACATTTAATATTATCAACTGGTAATCCATTGCTTTGGTTAAATGGTTGAATTTTGTTTCCTGCTATTTTATAGATTCCTTCATTTTGAGTGCACACCCAAAGTTGATTTTGTTGGTCGAAATGGATGGCTGTAATTGTAGCAGAAGTAGGAATGTTTAAGGAGTCAATTACACTTGCTTTTACTTGGTAGTGAGAAGGTCCGATAATTTTAATTTTATGAAAAATTTCTCTGTTTTCGATAGCCCAAATATTGCCGTTTGCATCTTCTGTTATAGATGTAATAGTGGCATTGTTTATTTTTTCATTTTCAACAACCCTGATAAGTGTTTTGTTTTTTAAAACTAATAATCCTTTGTTTGTTCCTATCCATACAATATTTCGCTTGTCTTTTTTAAAACAATTAACTTCAAATGTTTTAATTGTATCTCCCTTCACTTCTAATTTTTCATAATTTTTACCGTTGTTAAGCCAAATTTCATTGTTTTTACCAATAACAAGATTATTATTATCATCAACCGTTATAAACTGAAAATAACCTTTTGAATAAATAGCAGCATTTTTATTATCATCTGTTTTAAATTCATTTCCATTAAACATACAAATGTCATTAAAACGTGTTCCAATCCAGATATTATGATTTTTGTCTTCGGAGATGGTATTAATTATTTGTCCACACAACCCATCTTTTTCCTCATAAACTTTAAATCGTTTGCCATCAAACTGATTTATTCCTCCTCCCGATGTTCCAATCCATAGGTAGCCTTTACTGTCTTCGTAAATGCAGTTAATCTCCGATTGAGATAATCCTTCGTCTAAAGAATAGGTTTGAAAATTAAAAAGCTGTGCCTTTGCCGACAATAGAACAATTAAACAGCAGATAAAAAGTAGTAATTTTTTATTGTTTTTTTGTTTTGTCATGATGCTAATAGTAATAGGCATATAACAAAAATAGGAATCAGATGTTCCGATTCCTATTTTCTTTCAAAATATTTATGAATAATTATTGAATGCTTATTTTTTTGTTTAATTCGTCAATGTAAACTTTGAAACGCTTATCTGTGTCCATTAGGTTATTTACAGTACGGCAAGCATGTAAAACCGTAGCGTGATCTTTCCCTCCACAGTGCAAACCAATTGTTGCCAAGGATGACTTGGTCATGCTTTTTGCAAAGTACATTGCAATTTGACGAGCTTGTACAACTTCGCGTTTACGAGTTTTTGATTTTAATAACTCAATAGGTAAATCAAAATAGTCACAAACTACTTTTTGGATATAGTCAATTGAAACCTCGCGTGCTGTATTTTTTACAAATTTGTCAATCATTTGTTTGGCAAGTTCCAATGTGATTGCTTTTTTGTTCATTGATGATTGAGCAAGCAATGAAATTAAGGCTCCTTCTAATTCACGAACATTTGTTGTGATACTGTAGGCTAAATATTCAACTACTTCTTTTGGTAAATCTATACCATCGCTGTATAACTTTTTCTCTAAAATTGCAATTCTAGTTTCTAATCCTGGCGTTTGTAAGTCTGCTGCTAAACCCCATTTGAAGCGAGATAATAAACGTTGTTCAAAACCTTGTAGCTCAACAGGAGGTTTGTCGGCAGTTAAAATAATTTGCTTGCCAGTTTGATGTAAGTGATTGAATATGTGAAAAAATACATCTTGTGTTTTTTCTTTTCCAGCAAAATATTGAACATCATCAATAATTAATACATCAATCATTTGATAGAAATGTACAAAATCATTTTGATTGTTATTTCTTACAGAGTCAATGTATTGCTGAGTGAATTTTTCAGATGATACATAAAGAACTGTTTTGTTTGGAAATTCGTTTTTAATTTGAATACCAATAGAATGTGCTAAATGCGTTTTTCCTAAGCCAACTCCACCATAGATTAATAATG
>JAEUTT010000112.1 GCA_016787165.1 Bacteroidia bacterium
GATGAAATAGAAAAAATTTTATATAACGGAGTTGAAAAGATTTCATTAAACAGCATTGCACATCATAACCCTAATGTTATAAAAGAAGCGGCAAATAAATTTGGAAGTCAAAGTATAGTTGTATCAATGGACGTAAAAAAAAATTGGCTCAATAAAGAATATGTGTATACAGATAAGGGCACTAACAATACTAAACTAAATCCAATAGAGTTTGCTAAAAAAATGGAAGACCATGGAGCAGGAGAATTGTTTGTAAATTCAATTGATAGAGATGGCACATATTCGGGCTATAATATTGAATTGATAGAAAAAATAAGTAAATCTGTAACAATACCAGTAATTGCTTGTGGTGGAGCAAAATCAATAACAGACTTTAGGCTGGCTATTAATGCAGGGGCTTCTGCTGTAGCAGCCGGTAGTATGTTCGTTTTTTTTGGCGAACTGAAATCTGTTTTAATAAATTATCCAACAACAGAAGAATTAAATTCATTATACATTAATCAATGAAATTAGAAAATCAAGCAATATTAATAATTTCAAATGAACCGTGGGGAGATACATGGTATTCTAAGCATAACTATGCTTGGGAATTATCAAAAAAGAATAAAGTAATTTTCATTAATCCACCCGAAAAATTTAATCCATTTAATATCTTTAAAAAAAACATACATCAAAAAAATATTACGAAGAGCCTTGATGTTGTTACTTATAAAAATGTACTACCTGTTAAATTTGAATTTTTAAGATTAGTAAATGAACGATTCATTTTTAACGAACTAAAAAAATATTTAAGAAAGAATTATAATCAACAACCTATTTTTTGGTCTTTTGACCCTATCAGATTAACTATTCCAGAAGTATTGAATCCTAAAAAAATAATTCTTCACGCTGTTGATGAATATTTATTTACTTATCCCGCTGAAAAAATAATTTCCAAAAAAGCAGATATAATTATAGCTGTTGCAAAAGAAATAGGAAAAAACTACACTAACTATAATCAAAACACTCATATTGTACATCATGCTATTCCAACAGATGAATTTATTAATGAAAAATCAAAAATAAATAATCAGCTTCAAGGGATATATGTTGGCAATATTGATAAACGAATTGATTTTGATTATACATCATATATAATTGAAAAATTTCCAAATATAACATTCCACTTTGTAGGAAAAATAACAATAGCTAATGATGCTGTAAATATGGATATATTTACAGGGAAATTTAAAAATATAGTTTATCATGGCGAACAGCCTTATAAAAAACTAAAAGAATACATCCACTCATCCGACTTTTGCTTTGTTTTTAAAGACATTAAATACCCTGGAAATAATATATCTAGTCACAAAATGCTGCAATACTTTGCTCAGGGAAAACCTATTTTTACAACTAAAATGTATCGATACAAAGAAATTGAAGAATTACTTTATATGGAAAATGAAAAAGAAAAAATGGTTGAAAGAATAGAAAATTTTATCCTAAAAGGTGAAGCAGAAGAACTAAAAAGAAAAAGAATAGAATATGCCAAAACGTTTTCTTTTGAACATACGTTATTGAACATAGAACAATTATTAGGCGATGAGTAAACATATTGTAATGATAATTGCAAATAGCTCCAATCCTTCTTATTTTAGATGGTTTGCAGAATTGAACAGTGTTGAAAACGAATTTAAACTTTCATACATATATTTGAATACAAGCAAACCTTCCATCGCAGATGAATTGAATCAGTACAATGTTAATTCTTACTGGTTTTATTTTGACTACTCAAAAAATAAGTATTTTCAATACA
>JAEUTT010000116.1 GCA_016787165.1 Bacteroidia bacterium
GAAGCTAAGTTTTTCATTAAACCAACCTCCCTTCAAAAGCTCTTTTTAATATACTTTGTCTTAATGCTTCTGCTTGTTGCAAGCTTTGGTTTATACTTTCTTCCATTTTATCAGCAACACTTAAACGGTTTTCGATTTCTTGAATAATAAATACTTGTTCTTCAAAAGGAGCTAATGGGATTTTTACTTTTTCCAAAATATCGACATTGATATTTTTTTGAGCTGTTGCTGGTGCTAACTCTTCTAATCGTTGTTTATATGAAATGAAAAAATAATTTGTGTATTTATTTACCAGTACATTTTCTTTTGCTAACAAACCTACAACACTATCAGGAAAACATGCATCAAATCCAAGAATGGCTGTTTCTCCAATATTCGCGGCAATAGTAATGCACAATGTTCCTTTTGGCCAAAGTTTACTTTGTTGTAGACCAATTTCGCTATATGTTTGGGAATAAGTAATGATGTAACCACCATTCGCACTTCGAATATCACCTGTTTGAATAAAAGGATATTTTCCACCGTAAAGGAAAGGTTCATTTCTTGGTCTGTGTTTTGATTTTCCTCTTTTAATTTCACAGACTTCTTTTAGTTCTCTTAATTCCCAACCTTTCGGCAGCTCACCTTCTTTTACATTCTTATTTGTCAACTTCCCTTCAAATGCCCATTTTAATACTGCTTGTCTATATGTTTTTAATTGCTGTTGTGCTTTTTTTAAATTCTCTATTCCTTTATCTAACTCCGAAAAAAGTTCTTCTATTTTGGAAACGATGAATTGTTGGGTTTTGATGGGAGGAAGTAAAACTTCAAAATCTAAAATATGCTCTCTTTTCAAATTATTTATGTTTGTTCCCTTTGCAATTTCAGAAATTAGTTTCCTATATGCATTTCCCTTAAATATATACGAAACAAATTTTTTATTTACTTCATTATTCACCCTAAGCATTGCACAAAATGCACCATAACTTCCTTGAAAATCATTTTTTGCTACGGCTGATTTGCCGACTAAATGTTTGCTACCAGAAGACATAGCAAAAATAATGTCATCTTTTTTAATAATTTGTTCATTTTTAATAAGGGATTGGGGTACGTAAACCAAATCTTCAAAATTTAAATCTCCATTAATATTGTTTCCTCTCAAAATAGGAAGTCCACCATTAAATGGAGCGTTTGAAGCAACATCTTTAGTATAGTTTATTCCTCTGTACAAATTTGCAATATCTGCAACCTTTACAATCTTCCAATCTTTTGGTAATTTATTTATGCCTCTTTCCATTAATCAAATCCCCCTACCTCTTTAAATTTTTTTGTATTTAAAATTAAAATGTCATAAAAATCTTTTTTGTTAAATGTTACTGGTGTTGCTTGCCCTCCAACTATATTATGTATTTGATTTATGTCATAAAACCCTAAGCCAGTATTTGGATTACTATGTTGTATAATTGTGAATTTCAAATCATAATTTTTTAGCTTATACCTAGCTTCATGATGATCTACATTTATATTTAAAACTAATGAAGGTAAACCGATGCTTGCAAAGTAAGAATGATTGAAATTCTTACTAGAATTCACGTTGTGTTTACATTCCTCTAACTTTGAAACAAGAGTATCTGGATCAAACAATTTTGTTAGATAATGTATTCCAATAAAAAAAGGGAACTGTGGATAAAACTCTTTTGATCGATTATAGTTGCGGTTAATTAAATTTAAGAAAATTAAATAAATGTCATTTTTTTGTAGCTTTAGTAAGTCTCTTAAGGTAATTCCATTAGTGCTTACTAAATCTTCAATTATGCATGTTAAAATTTCTACTACAATATTTTGTTGAAAAATGCTTTGTGTCTTTCGAATTCCTCCAATAATTTCTTTAATAGCTTCTATATTGTTGTATATAAATGGCTCAGTTGAGTAGTATTTGTTAATATAACCATCGAACTTTACTTTTGGTCCGTACCGATATTCATAAACATTTTTGATATTATGATAATCACCAACTAAAATAATTTTATCGAATCCAAATTTGTTTGAATATCCATTGTATTTATCTGAATCATCAAAATGCGCTGCAAATACATTTAATATTCTGAAAATATGGTCAGGATCAATTCTATCTAAGTCCTCAATTATAAGGACGTTTTTCCGATTATTTTTTATTTTAAGCTTCTCTAATTGTTGACGAATCAGTTGAGTATAGAAATTATCTTCGAAAACGGAACCTTCTTTTTCATACAATTCAGAAATAAAATGCTCTGCTTTTTGTTTATCATCAATTTTTAATTTCTCATGAAATTCAAAATACTCCTTCGCAATTCCATAGATTGCATCTGAAAATTCTCTTGCACTTTTCCCAATCTTGGGAATTAAGCTTATTAATGGAGATAATATTCTATAAGGATTATTTAAAAAAAATTGGGGTAAAGTATGAAAGTAGGAAAATGATTCTTTATCAAATTCAATGTCTTTAGAAAATAATTGTGTTAGAAGTTCAGTCTTTATATACTTAAAAATATCTTCGTTATGAGATATTGAATAATTAACAGGGTATACTTTAAAAACATCATACTCGGCAGCGTTTTCTTCAAAAAAATAATTTAAAAATGTTGATTTGCCCTGTCCAAATGGAGAAGAAAAAAGGATTTTTACGTTGTCTTTCTGCTCAATATGGTTTTTGAAGCTAGAAAATGGACCTTCCACAGATACATTCCTATCCATTAAATCACAAACGATTTCTAATTCTAAATCATCATTATTAGTTGTTTGATAATATATTGTAACTGAATCACCAATTTCTGAATTTTGATTTTTTGTTAGGATTTTATCTATTGGAAGTGTTTTTTGATAAATGCTTAAGATTCTACCTTCAATACTGCCTATAAATACATTAATGTCGTTCTGATTTGTATTGTACTTTAATGTTGCATGGATTTTAATATTTATTAATTGTTTTTTTATTTCTTCAATGTTTGTGTCGGTAAGCGAAGGTATCTTTATGTACAAAGCCTTCATAAATGCCTGTTCTGGATTCAGCTGAATCTCAATATTTGAGTTCTTTTTAGAAAGTTTATACGTTTTTTTACTCATTTTACGCAGCTAAAACTTCATTTAATTCATTAATCAATTCATCGGTTTGTTCGCCAAACAATGCCCACATTTTACTTAATCCTCCATTTTTATTAAAAGGGTCTAAATCAAAATCATCTTTTTCAATATGGAAACTATTGGCTACGTAATCTTTCATCATGCGTAACCATTGCATTTGTTCTTCTGTAAACTTCAATGGTCCTGCTTGCTTTTTAAATACCCAATCCTGAAAATTTTTGTCAACCGTTTTGTCGTAGCTAGTTAGAGTAGTATCAATGCCTATTACTTTTCGTATCAATGAAATTAAAGCAACCAATTCATTTTTTGTTTGTCCATTTACTTTCTCCAGTTGCTCATACGCTTTCCATACAGCCAATGGTGCAATTAATGGTTTTTCTGCTTTAATTTTCTCACACATATCTTTAATCAAAGGGAATGATAATTCTCTTCTTCGGTAGGGTTGTGCATAAAAAATTTGAAGGGCAGTTATTTCATCTTTGTGCTCATCAATCCAAGCTTTAAAATCATTAATGGTATTGCTAGCAGATTCGTTTTGGTCTTTTACCCAACCAATTTTGGTTATAGTATCAATGTTTACCACATCAATAATTTGGTCGTACTTTTTACGGATGTCTACAATAAAATCGCGTAAGTCGGGATTGTTAAAAACTGCAACAGCACTTTCAATAATTTTTGAATGTTCTGCATTAACCGTTTTGTTTATTTCATCAGGAGATGCACCAACCTTTAAACTTTGAACTTGCAACTTTAAATTATCTAATGTGTCAGGATCATGTGCATTCAACAACTGTTTTACAAGGTGATTAATGGTATGTCCATTGGCGTGTTCGGCAAATTTTTGTTTGTCCTTTTCAGATAATTGGCGGTCCAAACGAATTAAACGGTTAGCCAGGGTACTCAATATTTCCTCAGAAGTATTTCCCATGGCAACATGTTGCAATACATCTTTTAGAGATAATCCAGGAGCTTTTTCCAACGGACGGCTATCTGTTTTTTGAGAATTTTCAACGCCAATAGCATCAATAATTACAAAATGGTCTTTGCTAAATTTTGCAGATGGTGTTCCTTTGGCTTTTAATTCTTCAACAGAGCAGGTACGTGTTCCACGTCCTTTCATTTGTTCATAATAGCTTCTGCTTTTTACATCGCGCATAAACAACAATACTTCCAGCGGACGTATGTCTGTTCCTGTTGCAATCATGTCTACAGTTACAGCAATACGTGGGTAATAATCATTACGGAATTGTTGTAATACAGATTTCGGATCTTCTTCACTACGGTATGTTATTTTTTTGCAGAATTTATTTTCTTCTGCAAATTCTTCACGCACTATTTCAATTATATCTTCGGCATGTGAATCGGTTTTTGCAAAAATGAGCATTTTCGGTACTTCAAAAACTCCATTTGCATCTACACGGTCGGGGAACATGGAAGGTAAATTTTCTTTTACTGCTCTAATTATTGTACGTATGGTACTAGGGTTTACAATGTCTTTATCCAACTGTTTGCCACTGTATTCAATATCCTCGTCAACTGCTTCCCAGAATTTTTTACGTGTTAAGCGTTCGCGCTTATCTACTTTCTCGCCAATTTTTATTTTGCTTCCTTGTTTGGTAATTTCTGTTTCAACGGTAAATACATTGTATGGAACCAACACGCCATCAATCACCGCTTTTTCGTATCCATAATCGGATACAAGGTTTTGGTTAAAATATCCAAATGTTCTATTGTCGGGTGTTGCAGTTAATCCAATTTGAAATACATCAAAATAATCTAGCACTTGTTTCCAAAGGTTGTAAATACTACGGTGACATTCATCAATTACAATAAAATCGAAAAATTCAATGGGAACTTTTTCATTATAGCCAACTGGCACAGGTTCTTTTACTTCAAAACGAGATTCATTTGGGTTTTCCGTTTCAGCACTTTCATCGAGTTCTGTTTCCTTTAATATGGAATACATTCGTTGAATGGTTGAAATGTATACTTGTGAATCGTCAGGGATAAAGGACGAATTTAAACGAGTAACTCCATACAACTCTGTAAACAAACGATTGTCGTCATTTGCAGTATAGGAACGAAATTCGCCTTCTGCTTGTTCACCTAAATTTTTTGTATCTACCAAAAACAAAATGCGTTTTGCTTTTGCAAATTTTAATAAACGGTAAATAAATGTAATGGCAGTAAATGTTTTTCCTGAGCCTGTTGCCATTTGAATTAAGGCTTTCGGTCGTTGGTCTTTGAATGATTTATCTAAATTATTGATTGCTTTAATTTGGCAATCGCGCAAACCATCAATTGGCAAAGCTGGAATATCTTGTAAACGTGCGCGGAGTGTTTTTGCTTCCTCCGTCCATTTTAAAAATGTTTCGGGACGGTGGAAAGTAAATACATTTCGAGAGCGTGGTTTTGGGTCGCGATAATCTGTAAATCGTGTGATTTCTCCCGTACTTTCATATACAAAAGGTAAAGGAGCATTGTCTAATAAACGAAGTTTTGCATTTGCATAGCCAGCAGATTGGTCTTCTACAGTTGTAAGTTTTAGGCCTTCATCTTCACGTTTTGCTTCAATAATGCCAACTGGCTTTTTATTTATGAATAAAACATAATCGGCAGGGCCAATATCGGTTTGGTATTCACGAACCGCAACACCAAGCCCAGCGGATAAATTAATTTTCTTTTTATCCTGAATAATCCAGCCACAGATAAGCAATTGCTTGTCGATATGGTCGCGTGCTATTTGTTCGGGATTCTGGTTCATGTTTGCTTATAAAAATCTATATTTTATCTGAACCCCACAAGGATTGTTAATAAAATATATTGATGTAAGATTTATGAGATTTTAGGAAAAGAAAAAACAATGCTGCTGTCAGCCATGTTGACTGAGGACTATAGTAAAACCTCTTACCCGGAAGTTCGTCAAAAGTCAATTTGTTAAGTCGTAAAGTGTTTATGAAACTATTTATCATTTTATAATTACCACTAACTCCTATTTTTTACTAATCTGGTGTTTTTTACAAGCTTAGCAATGTTTTTAGCCTACCAAATATATTCAATTTCTGCCATTAGCCAATCCATGAAACATTTTTTTATTCCTTTTTTATGAGCACAAAAAAAATCCTGATAAGTATTCACCTATCAGGATTTGTATGATTGTATGGTGTAATTTATTACATGTGAATTACTTCGCCATAAGCAGCAGCTGCTGCTTCCATAATAGCTTCACTCATAGTAGGGTGAGGGTGAACGGTTTTAATTAATTCATGTCCTGTAGTTTCTAATTTACGTATAGCTACTATTTCGGCAATCATTTCGGTAACATTGGCACCTATCATGTGTGCTCCTAATAATTCGCCATATTTAGCATCAAAAATTAATTTTACAAAACCATCTTTTGCTCCTGCAGCACTTGCTTTTCCGCTGGCAGAGAATGGAAATTTACCAATTTTTAATTCGTATCCTGCTTCTTTTGCTTTTGCTTCTGTCATTCCTACTGATGCAATTTCGGGTTGACAATATGTACAACCAGGGATATTGTTGTAATCTAATGCTTCAGGATGATGTCCGGCAATTTTTTCAACACAAATAATTCCTTCGGCTGATGCTACGTGTGCTAATGCTTGTCCGCCTACACAATCACCAATTGCATAATATCCCGGTATGTTTGTTTGGTAGTAGGCATTGGTTAAAATTTTTCCTTTGTCGGTAGCAATTCCTGTTTCTTCTAAACCAATGTTTTCAATATTTGCTTGAATACCTACTGCAGATAAAACTACTTCGGCATCAATTACTTTTTCGCCTGCTTTCGTTTTAATTTTTACTTTACAATCTGCTCCTTTGGTATCTACACTTTCTACGCTTGATTCTACCATTACATCAATTCCAATTTTTTTGAATGAACGCTCCAATTGTTTTGATACCTCAGAATCCTCAACAGGAACAATGTTTGGCATAAATTCTACTAAAGTTACTTTTGTTCCCATGGTAGCATAAAAGTATGCAAACTCGCTACCAATAGCACCTGAACCAACTACTACCATTGATTTTGGTAATTTAGGTAAAGTTAATGCTTCTCTGTAACCAATTATTTTTTTGCCATCTTGTGGTAAGTTGGGTAATTGACGAGAGCGCGCTCCTGTAGCAATAATAATGTTTTTGGCTTCTACTGTGCTTACTTTTCCGTCTGCTCCGGTTACTTCAATTTTTTTGCCCGGTTTTACTTTTCCGGTTCCATTGATGATGTCAATTTTATTTTTTTTCATTAAAAACTGAACTCCTTTGCTCATGCCGTCAGCTACATCACGGCTACGTTTGACAACAGCTCCAAAATCAGCTTCGCCACCTTTAACTGTAATTCCATAATCCGATGCATGGTTCAAATATTCAAATACTTGTGCACTTTTTAATAAAGCTTTTGTTGGGATACACCCCCAATTTAAACAAATTCCACCTAAATTTTCACGCTCTACAACTGCTGTTTTTAAGCCTAATTGTGATGCTCTGATTGCAGCTACATATCCACCCGGACCGCTACCTAATACTACTAAATCGTAACTCATTTTGTTAAATATAAATTGTGAATGATAAATTGTTAATTATCTGCAATGCGAATGTAACAAAAATATTTGTTATGAATATCTACTGATTTCGATTTTACCAAACACTATTCGAATATCTTTGCAAAGAAATTAAAAATAGTTTGACACATTTAATACTTCGTTTATGCTAAAGTATCATGTTTCTTATACACAACCCAATAATCATTTTATTGATATTGAGTTTATTGCAACTGTAAAGGATAAAAAAATGATTGTGCAATTACCTGCATGGCGACCAGGACGATACGAATTAGGTAATTTTGCAAAAAACATTCAAAAATGGCAAGCTTTTGATGAAAAAGGGAGTTTGCTATCGTTTAAGAAAATAAGCAAGGATACTTGGGAGGTTGATACTGATTTTGCAAAAGAATTACACATTAAATACAATTATTATGCTGCTGAAATAAATGCCGGTTCTACTTTTTTAGATGCAACTCAATTGTATATGAATCCTGTTAATTGTTGTTTGTATTTACCAGAAAGAATAGGAGAGCCCTGTGAATTAGTTTTATCTATTCCTGACGAATACAAAGTGGCAAGTGGTGCAATTGCTTTAAATGGGAAAAATGGTTTTAGTTTCAATAATTTTCATGAATTAGCAGATTCTCCTTTTATAGCATCAGCTAATTTACAACATCATTTATTTGCTACAGAAGGGGTTGAATTTAATTTGTGGTTTCAAGGAGAATGTATGCCTGATTGGGATAAATTAACAGCTGATTTTTTTAAGTTTTGTAGTCACCAACTCAAAATGATGCAATCATTTCCGGTGAAAGCATATCATTTTTTATTTCAAATTTTACCTTATAAAACGTATCATGGAGTAGAGCATATAACTACTACTGTAATTGCCCTTGGGCCAGGGTATGGGTTAATGAAAGGTGCTTTGTATGAAGATTTATTAGGTGTGAGTTCTCATGAATTATTTCATGTTTGGAATGTGAAAACAATTCGCCCCATTGAAATGCATCCGTATGATTATTCAAAAGAAAATTATTCAAAATTAGGATATGTATGCGAAGGCTTAACAACCTATTATGGAGATTATTTATTGTTTCGTTCCGGAGTATTCAATGAGCAACAATATTTTGAAACATTTAATGAACGACTGCAAAAACATTTCGACAATTTTGGTCGCTTTAATTTATCGGTTGCCGAGTCTTCCTTTGATACTTGGCTGGATGGTTATGTTCCGGGAATACCTAATAGAAAAACAAATATTTATGATGAAGGTAATTTGTTAGCATTTATAACAGATATTTTTATTCGAAAAAAATCGGCCAATAAAAATTGCTTGGATGATGTAATGCGTTACCTGTATAATGAATTTGCATTAAAAAATAAAGGTTACTCCGATTTGGATTACAAAGGGGTTGTAGAGCACTTTGCAAACGCATCTTATGACGCTATTTTTAAAAATTACATTAATGGAACTACTGATTACGAACCTTTATTAAGAGATGCAATGGAATACATCGGTTGTGAATTAGCAATGCAACCATCTGCAAAATTTCATGAGCGGAGCTTAGGGTTTAAAGTCATAGATGCACAAGGTCTTATAAAAGTAAATGCAATTTATCCTTTATCTGTTGCCGACAATGCAGGATTAACATTAAATGATGAAATATTAGCTATAAACCATATTCAAATAAAAGCAGATGGAATGGCGATGGGTTTTACTGAATGGTGTAATTATTTTAAAAATCAGGAACTTGTTTTAACCGTTTCTACAAATGGTATAATAAAACATATTACCTGCTTAGCAGAAGATATAGCTAGCTATTATAAAAATGTAAAAATTCAAAAAAGCACAACTGTTTCAGATGTACAAAAAGCAAATTTTGAATTATGGAGTTTAAATAAATTTTAAAATAAAATGGAAGAATTAAATTTTCAAGAAAACAATAACGGACAACAAACCAAGCGCCCATTATTACTGACCATACTGTGTATTTTAACTTTTATATCTTCTGGATTGGGGATAATGAGTGCATTAACAACACCGTTTTTGGCGGATTATATGATTGAATTATTTAATGCAACACCGGGGTTTGATAAAATGCTTACACCGGAAGCAATAGCAGTATTGAAAGCAGGATGGTTTTATTATTTAATGGTAACGGGTTTTACTGTAATGTCGCTTTTTGGTGCTATTTATATGTGGAAACTTCAGAAGATAGGATTTCATTTGTATACCATTGCCAATATTATTATCTATTGCTTGCCAAGTATTATTGTTGGATTACCTTTTCACATGATTGGGCTTATTTTTCCGGGAATGTTTGTGGCATTGTATACATTAAATTTAAAATTCATGAAATAACTAATATTAATTTGTTGATTTGCAGTTGTTTAGGTATATGTAAACAACTAGTTTGTTAATAAAATGAATAAAAAAAGTGTTTTGTGTTTCATTATTTTTCATTAATTAGCTATATAATTTAAAAAATATTAATAAAAACAAACAAACAAAAACTATGGAACAAAACACACAAACTTCAACAAAAGGTAAAGGATTAGGAGTAGCAGGTATGGTTATCGGTATAGTAGCAGCAGTATGGGCTATTATTCCTTTAGTAGGTGCAGCTGCTTGGTGGTTAGCATGAGTAGGTTTAGTATTAAGCTTAGTGGCATTTTTTATGGC